>NZ_JBSXOP010000082.1:0-8926 GCF_056859535.1 Marinobacter sp. L-46 | reverse complement strand
CTCCTTTCTGGATGTAGGAAAGGAAATCATGCGCCCAAACGGCATCTGTCGTTATGTGTCCTTTTACACGGGATCCTCCCTATGGATTCAAGGGCTTCCAGGGTGAACGGAACATAATGGGATTGGGAACATAATCCGGATAACCTCCGTTCCGGCGTCAGCAAGGCCCATCGCTACGAGCCGGACCTCAATCCGACCTATCAGGATATGGCTGGCCATTATGGCGTGGCCGTTGTCCCTACACGGGTTCGCAAGCCCCGTGACAAGGCCAAGGTGGAAGGTGGCGTATTGATCGTTGAGCGCTGGATCCTGGCGGCCCTGCGCCATCGTCAGCACTTCTCCCTGGGGCAGCTCAACGCCACCATCCGTGAGCTGTTGGAGAAGCTCAATAGCCGCCCCTTCCGCAAGTTGCCCGGGTGCCGGCTTGATCACTTCAAACAGCTGGACCAGCCGGTTCTACAACCGCTACCCGCCGAGCCGTATGTCTACGCCGAGTGGAAAAAAGCCCGGGTACACATCGACTACCACGTGGCCATCGATGGGCACTACTACTCGGTGCCCTACACCCTGATCAAGAAAGAGGTGGAGGTCCGGATCACCCAGAACACCATCGAATGCTTCCACCGGGGCAACCGGATCGCCAGCCACCGGCGTTCGGATCAGAAGGGTCGGCATAGCACCATCGCCGCTCACATGCCGGAGTCCCATCGCCAAGCCGGCGAGTGGACCCCAGAGCGACTGACCGCCTGGGCAGCCAAGACTGGACCGGCAACTGAAAAGCTTATCCGTACCGCGCTGGGGGCAAGAAAGCATCCGCAACAGGCCTATCGGTCCTGTCTGGGCATTCTCCGGCTGGGCCAGAGCTACGGCGAGGCACGATTAGAACGTGCCTGCCAACGCGCCCTGATGCTGGGCAGCTGCCGATACAAGAGCATCGAATCCATCCTCAAGCATCGCCTGGATGAGCAGCCCCTGGAAGAGCAACAAGAACTGGCCTTACCCGACACACACGACAACATCCGTGGCCCCGCCTACTACCACTGAAGGAACCTGACATGCTGAAACATCCCACGCTGGATAAGCTCCACGCCCTCAAACTGACCGGCATGGCCGCTGCCCTGACGGATCAGTCGGCCACCCCCGACATCACCGATTTGAGCTTCGAGGAGCGCCTCGGGCTACTCGTGGACCGGGAAATGACCGAGCGAGACAACCGGCGCATGACCAGCCGGTTACGCCGGGCCAAACTAAGACACGCGGCCATCCTCGAAGACCTGGATTACCGGCACTCACGTGGCCTGGACAAAGGGCTGGTTCAGTCACTGGCCAGCTGCCAGTGGGTCAAAGAGCATCTGAACGTGCTCATCACCGGCCCCACTGGGGTCGGCAAAACCTGGCTGGCTTGCGCCTTGGCACATAAAGCCTGCCGTGAGGGTTACACGGCCCAGTACGTTCGCCTGACCCGTCTGCTGCGGGAACTGACCATCGCCAAAGGAGATGGCCAGTACGCCAAGCTTCTGACCAACCTCGCCAAAGTCGACGTGCTGATCCTGGATGACTGGGGGCTGATGAAGCTGAGCGCAGAGAATCGGCGAGACTTGCTGGAGGTCCTGGAAGACCGGCATGGCAGGCGCTCCACCATCGCCACCAGCCAATTACCCATCGAAGAATGGCATGGCGTAATCGGTGACGCCACTCTGGCCGACGCCATCCTGGACCGGCTCGTACACAACGCCTACAAGATCAATCTGCGGGGCGAATCCATGCGAAAACAGCAGGCAAAGTTGACGGGCACTGAGACTTCGGAGTAAGAAGAGAAACCCCGCGTCGCTACGCTCCGATGGGTGGCAGCCTTGCTCCGGTCCGGGTGGCAGGCTTCACGTGGAATGGGTGGCAACCTTCAGCGGTTTACGCACACGCAGTGCCCGAGCACGTCTACCCTCCATTTTTTGAGGTAATGCGAAAGCGTAATAGCCTCACCATCATTAGGGCGGGGAGTGGCAAGGTCCGAAAGCTTTTTCGCTAGAGAGTCAGTCTTTGAATCGGAGATTTCTGCCTGCCAAAGTCGCTGCAGAGCTGACCAGCGCTGGATTGCAATAACACGATCTTTGGTTTCCAGACTTCCTCGCTTGCGCGTGAGCGGGTGTACGACGAAATAGACATCATGAGCATTGCGATATAGTCCGGGGTAGGCCGCTAGCGACTCATTAGCTTTAGAGCGATTTCTAGGTGCCATTTTAGGATGCGAGGCTCCGGGCTAGTCCGTAGATAATTGCATCATCGGATGGAGCGGCCCCATTGGTTCTTTGGGCCATCTCCATGTAGTAAGCGTCGAGATCGATTTTCCAGAGCTTCCCAAATTTAAATGCCCCCGGAATGACTGGACGGCCCTCGCAATCTCTCTCGCTGCAGAGCCTTCGGATAGTCGAGGCGGCTGGTGGATAGCTGTCGTCCGAGAAGACGATCTCGATAAAATCGGCTATAGATACTGGTCGCATCATTTACTCCGTTCGTTTGATCGTGAAGCGTGGTTTCAGCTGGCTTGAATCACTATGCGTGTAAATTCACGATACATAAATCAAACGAACTGCAAGCACCGAAAAACGATAGAAAACTCGCAGAGTTTTGTAGGCTGACCCAATGAGCGCATGCGTTGAAAGGGAAGGGGGGCATGAGGTGGACCCAATCAGTTGGACAACCTGATAGTGTCCCTAAGCTATGATCCGGTTGTTTCCCTGGCTCAGGCTGCCAAGGTTATGGGTTGCCCGGAGTACACCTCATCGGGCGTTTGGTAATCAAGGGTTTGGCGGTACCGGGTCTGATTGTAATGCCGGAAGTACCGGTGGAGCGCCTGCTTCAAGTGTCGGCCATCCTCGAAGGCAGTTAGGTAGACGCACTCGTGTTTGACGCTGCGCCAGAGCCGTTCCACAAAGATGCTGTCATGGTAGCAGCCTTTGCCGTCCATGCTGATCCGGATGCCATGCTCTTTGAGAACACCTGTGAAGGCCTCACTGGTGAACTGGGCACCCTGATCAGTATTGAAGATTTCCGGTGTTCCGTGGCGTTGCAGGGCCTCGATACAGAAGTCTGTGTCCATGGTGTTGGAGACCCGCCAGGACAGCACCGTGCGGCTGTACCAGTCGATGATGACGATCAGATACATGAAGCCCCGGGCCAGCGGCACGTAGCTGATGTCAGTTGCCCAAACTTGGTTAGGACGCTCGATCTTCAAGCCCTTGAGCAGGTACGGGTACACCTTGTGCCCGTCGCCCGGAATACTAGTTCTTGGTCGCGGGTGCAGCGGCTGATGCGCACCATGGGCATTCAGGCGGTGTACCCGTTTCCGGTTGACCCGGTAGCCTTGGTGCTGCAAGTGAACCCGCATCTTGCGAGAGCCATAGTACGGCGTTTCCACGTGCTGTTGATCAATCAGGTACATCAGATCCAGATCCTCCTGACATTGCTCACGAGGGAAGTAGTACACGGATGAGCGGGTCAGCTTGAGCAGCTCGCACTGGCGCGAAAGACTGACTTGGGGATGACCACGCTCGATCATCGCCCACCGCTGTTGACGGCTTACTGATCGAGCTTGCGCGACAAAAAATCGCGTTCCACCGTCAGCCGGCCGATCTCTCGGTAAAGTTCGTCTGTTCTGGGCTCATCAGATTGCTTGCCGGCCTTCTTCTTGCCCTCGAAGAGGTCGGGAGCGTTCTCCGGCAACTCGCGCTTCCAAGTGCTGACCATGGCGGGGTGGGTCTGAAAACGGGCAGTAATTTCGGATGTGGGCTGGTCGCCCTTGAGGGCAGCCCAAAGCAACTTTGGACTTGAATGATGCGCTGTATTGCTTGCGTTTCTTGCTCATGATTCTCCTTCTTGTGGAGATGATGAATCAGAGCTTGGGCACCTGTCCAAAATTTGGGGTCCACTTCAGGATATTGATAACGTTATCTGTTATCTGTTATCTGTTATCTGTTATTCAATCAGATATATTAATTTACAGGCATCTTCTGGATGCGAAAAACCTATTTTCATAGTAAAGCCAGCCCCAGAGGGGACTGGCTTTACGCGTGTTATTACAAGATCAACCAGTTGCTATCACCCTTTCCCGGCCTCTTTTAGGCAACGCTCACATGTGCAATAAAATCCAAAATCCTTTCTAAGGGATTTCTGGCGCGCCTGGAGGTTGTTAGGGGGTTCGTTATAAAAGTAGCTCCATGTAATCTCCTCACCCACGTTGATGTCTCGCAAAGCCTGTAAGCCATCGATTCTGGATTTAAATTCTTCTATGGAGCTTGTTTGTAGGCGTTCGCTGTTAGGTGCACAACTATGATTGGCGAGACCTACCCCAACAGCTATCGAAATTCGTTCACCGACTAGGGCGACCCCCTCTTGTATTGCTCGTATTTGGGATACGACATTGTAAGTGCATACAATGTTGTAGATTTTCCGTATCTTTTGTTGTGGTAGTCCGCTTTCGCGTGTAAGGATGCTCAGGATTTTTTTGTCCTTAGTCGTTAGTTTCGGTTTAAAGCTATCTTTGAACTGCAGTGTTTCCAGCATATATGTAGTTTCGAGCTACAACCTTCACTACCAGTTGGAGTGATAAATGAGCCTACAAACTGGAATGCTTCTCTCGATTAGCACTGGCATCCTTGCTGGTGCGATTTTAACGGCCTGGTGTTTGTACTCTCGGTACTGTGAGAAAAAAGAGCGTCGACAGTAAAAGCCAATGCGATGTGCAAACCACGTTTAGCCCGAATCCGATTAAGATCGGCCACTGGGTGATCTAAAGATGGGGTTTATCCGCTATCGATGGTTTTCACTGACACCCTGGACTGCACATCGCAGTGAAATCGTGTAGTGAGGAAAAAGTAGATTCAGGCCTCTCCCTGCCGGCCCTGAGTCCCCATCATCCTAGACAAATGGACTCGACCAAAACCCTATCACTGGCAAAAAGTAGTAAATGTGACGTTGGTGTGCGAGCCAGTGCGGAGTACTTAGTTCCTGGTCCCTGTAGGGGCGGTAGAAGTAATCGGTCCGGAAAGGTAGCGGCGCAGCACCCCATCCTTGTCTGTAAAAAATATTAGTGAGATGATTAAAAGTGTAAATAAAGTTAGATGAGTGTAAATAAAGTTCTGGCAGGCGGAAAAAAGGGAAAACATGCAATACGCAGGTTACGCGCATCTCATCAATCAGGACAGTATCTCGGCCATAGCGCCTGAAATCTCTGTAGAAGTGCGCTCGGTCACCCGCAAAGAAATCATCGGCCAGACCATAGCCGTGCCCGCAAAGCTGGTCCCGTCCCCTGATGATCGTCTGGGGCACGTTCTGTTCGCCATCAAACACGAAGGCATCAACTTGCAGGTATTGGCCCAGGCGCTGCCAGCCATCCCAGAACCAGAGATCCGGCAGGCCTTTGATGCCGCCCCAAACAGCCAATACCTGCGCAGGGCCTGCTTCCTGTGGGAACACTTTACCGGTGAGACGATTCAACGCGCCACGGAAAGCATCCAGCAGGCTTACGTGCCGTTGTTTAACCCCAAGGCCTACATTACCGGCCAGGGACAGAAGAATCCCCGTTGGCGAGTGATATTCAATGGCCTGGGCACACTGGATTATTGCATCACGGTGCGGCGAACCGGAGCGCTTCAGGCGTTGCTTGATGAACACTTGCTGCAAAAAGCCACTGAGTTCACCGAGTCACTGCCGAAAGATATTCTTAACCGCACGCTGGCCTGGGCCTATCTGCACGAAACCCGGGATTCCTATGCCATTGAAAACGAAGCGCCATCGGAAGACAAAGCTACCCGTTTCGTGAACCTGCTGAAACAGGCCCACAGCCCCAGAAAACTGGATGAAGACTACCTGGTAGACCTGCAAAATGCCGTTATCAGCAATGTGTTCTCCCAGGCTCTGTCTTTCCGAACGGAACAGAATTACCTCAGTAACGGCCTGCGTGGTGCGCTGGGGGTCACCTATGTGCCACCAGATCCGGAACTGTCACGCTCCTTGATGGAACAGCTGATGGCATTGGCAAACCAGCCACCGGAAGCGGTGGACCCACTGGTACTGGCAAGCATCGTATCCTTCGGCTTTGTGTTTGTTCATCCCTTTATGGATGGCAACGGCCGCCTGTCCCGGTTTTTGTTTCACCAGGTACTGTGCCAGCGTGGGGCTCTGAAAAACGGCCTGGTACTGCCGGTATCCATCGTGCTACGCCAGAATGAATCCGAATATCTTAGTGTGCTACAGGCGTTTTCGGAGCAGGCGAGGCAGTACTGGGACGTTACTTACATCGACGAAAACCAGTTCCAGTTTGAGTTTAAGGGCCATGAAGCCCTGTACCGATACTGGGATGGCACCCACTGTGCCGAATTTATGGCCCGGGCAACCAAACAGGCCATAGAACAACACCTGAAAGAGGAAACCGTCTTCCTCGCCCGGTACGACGCAATCTACCGGCGCATAGATCAAGCATTCGATATACCCAACACCGAGCTTTCCAGGCTGGTGATGTTTTGCCTGGATCAGAATGGCCGCATATCTAACCACCGGCGCAAGCAATATCAGTACAGGGTGCCTGAAGAGATCTTCGATGCGCTGGAACAGGCCTATCAAAGCGTGGTGGCCGCATCATGAACAAAGCACTTTACCTGCACCGCTATAACGAAGGCACGTTGGCTTCGACGCCGGAGCATCTTGAGCCATAGCCGAGTTACCCGGAACACGAACCCCGACACCATCTCCCCGTTTCCAGCTTCCCCAAACCCCTTTGCCGACGCTTACGTTTAATTTTGTTGCACACTCAGTCCAAAAGAGACTTTTTTGTGAAGAACATAAACAAAATTCTCCAGATTAGAGTGACCCCACAGGTTCACTGCAGGTACACACCTGCCGTCCATCACTTCTGACTGGTCCCAGGGTGTGCACCCACAGGTTCACTACAGGTACACACTCGTCGTCCATCACTTCTGGCTGGTTCCAGAGTGTGTACCCACAGGTTCACTGCAGGTACACACCTGCCGCCCATCACTTCTGACTGGTTCCGAGGTGTGTACCCACAGGTTCACTGCAGGTACACACCTGCCGCCCATCACTTCTGACTGGTTCCGAGGTGTGTACCCACAGGTTCACCACCGGTTCACAAGGTCTCTGCACCTTCAGTGCAGTGGATACCGGCAGTGCACCTATGGGTACACTGAGCGGACGACCTATGGAATACAGCCCCGGTTTCCAGGAACCGTTATGCGCCAAACGGCGGCCAAAAAACGGCATCGTTTGGTCATCTGGCGTTTCGAATCGCTGGTAGCATGAATCTCGTAGAACTGGGGCACAGCCCAGCCTTAGGTGGGGTTATGGGAGTAGAAAACCCCACCTAACGTAGACCCCAAATACCTTAGATGGGGATATTGCGCTCCATAACCCTACCTAGATTGGGAATATGCATGAATAAGAGATTGGGGGCTGTCTGAGAAAATAACAAATTCAAAACGTTTTACGTATCTAGGTGGGGTTATGGAGCGCAATATCCCCACCTAACATTCAGAAGATAATTCATTCAACTTAGGTGGGGATATGGAGCGCAATAACCCAACCGGCAGAAAGGTGGGATTTTACGATGTACGACCAAATCCGTGATCAGCTAATGGAAACGATAAAGGAACTTCATGAAGAGGCAGTAGATGTCGCGCAGGAACATTGGAACTGGCATTTAAGGGAGAACGCACTGAGGGAGCCGAAAGAGAAGGGAAGGTTGAACGTGCGGGTGCGACTGCACAAAGGTCGAGTGTTAGAGATTTGTTGGCTGAAGTTCCGTTTTCACAAGCCTGAAGGCAGTACCAAGTCGGCGGTTCAAAGCACACGGATCAAGAAGGGCCGTGACTATAAGTACCGAGCCGCATCCTTGAGCAGACGAGCAAAGAGTTGGGAGATAGAGCCGGTACTCGAGTTTGAAGAAAGGCTGGCAAAAATCCGCTCTGAGTACGCAGAGGTAAGCAAGGCGATTGCAACGATCGATCGCGCCAGGAAGAAGCGGCTGGTGCGTCAGGCATAGAATGTGGGGGTGTCTCATGAAGACTAAGGGCGCAGAAAAACGCGAAGGGCAGGTTATTCGCCAGGCCTACGCTGCATTATTGGCGAGGCGTGGTTTTGGTGACGTTGAGGTCTAACCAGTTTTGGCTTGCGACGCTCCTTGTCGTGTAACTGCGTTATCTTGTAGGAGTCGTGATAGATAACTCAAGGACTTTGTATGATTCACAAGCTCGCCGTTTGTACTGCCGCCCTCACACTATGCGGCCTCCACACCCCTGCAATGGGACAGGATGATCCGTTTGAGCCGTATGTCTACGCTGGTGCAGGCCCTATGCTCTGGATCTATGTTAACGATCAGGTTGAAGGGGCCGCTGTTGGTGCGGGTTTACAGGGAAGGCTCGGAGTCCAGATAACCGATATGATCGGTATCGAAGGGCGCTATGCAGCCGGTGGTGAGGACGACCTGGGTGGCGTGGATGTCAGCCTGGAAGGTGCCGGATCTCTTTTGTTAACACTCTCGAGTGAGATTGGTAATAACCACCGGATCGGAGTCTACGGTGGTGCGACGGCCGGTAAAATGAAATTCAGTTACGGACCCTATTGGGGCGAAGATTCCGATAGTGGCCCATCTCTTGGCGCCTTTGTTAATCTCGCCATTACTGAGAACCTCTATACCTATCTGGATTATGGCACCTACCTCTGGAAATCTGATTATATGGTGCAGGGTGTCAGTGTGGGACTTGGTGTATCGTTCTAACTAGTGTCCATCCAGAAACACGCATTTTCAGCCAGTTCAGCTCATTTCTGGAAATGGGGACTGAACTGAGTGCCTTCAATAAATTGGCGACAAGCTGAATATCGATCAACTTGACCATTATTTGATCAATCAGTCCAA
>NZ_JBSXOP010000081.1:0-37882 GCF_056859535.1 Marinobacter sp. L-46 | reverse complement strand
CATTGAATTCTCTGGAGATGCGGTTGAAGCTGGCCCCGCCTTCGAGGTAAAGCTTCACCATCTTTAATTTGAATGCTTCACTATGTGTTCTTGTCATGTGACTCCCCAAAAGTCGGTGTCCAACTTTCGGGGGTCACTTCATACCGGGGGTCTGACCCCCGTGGAAGATCAGGGGTAGGTGGTTGAAGCCGCCGGTGGGGAACATGGCGCGTTCTGGTTGTTCGTCTTTTGCGATGTCTATGGCGGCTATCTGCTTCAGGAATTCTTCCATGAATACCTGCAGTTCCATCCTGGCCAGGGGCGCACCCGGGCATACGTGGATGCCGGCGCCGTAGAGCAGGTTTTTGCCGGCGTTCTGGTGCGGGCAGTAGCTGTCCGGGTTGCCGAATTCGGCTTCGTCCCGGTTGGCGGAGGCCCAGAGGAGGGTGATTTTCTCGCCGGCCGGAATGGTGCGGCCGCCGATTTCGACTTCGCGGGTGGTTACCCGGCGGTTGGAGATCAGCGGAGCATCCATGCGCAGGATTTCGTCGATGGCTTCGGGCAGCAGCTCCGGTGCGGCTTTCAGGTCGGCCATTAAAGCCGGGTGCCGGGCCAGGTAGTTCAGCAGTATCGAGACGGAGGCGGAAATGGTGGCCAATTCGCCCACGGTCCAGTTGCGCATCAGGCTGACCAGCTCGTCATCGGTCATGGGTTTGCCGTTCACCTGTTCGCGCATCAGCGATGTGGTGACGTCGTCCGGTGCCTGGTCGCCAGCCTGGCGGCGGGTGTTCAGCATATCGGTAATGTAGCCGTCGAATTCCTGGGCCACAGCGGCCATGGCATCGCGGTCCCGGGCGAGGGTGGCGCGGTGGTTCTTGCGCACCCATTCCGCCAGGGGTTCGTGCAGGCGCTCGGGCCAGCCCATGAAGGCGCACTGGATATGCAGGGCGAAGGGGCGGCTGAGGGCATCGACCACGTTAACGGCTTCACCCTGTGCCAGCTTACTGACTAGCCCCGCGGCTATTTCACGGCACACCGGTTCGAACCGGGCCATGGGTTCCGGGGCGAAGTAAGGCTCGATCACTTTGCGGTAAGGGGTGTGCTCGGGCGGGTCCATGCCGTTGGGAACGGACAGGTGGGCAGACACGGCGTTACTGAAGGTGTCGTGGTCTTCCAGAACCGCCATGACGTCTGCATGGCGGAACAGCGTCCATTGCTGGTAGTCGCTCCAGGCCACGGGGCAGCGTTCGCGCATGTCGTCGTACGCGCGGATCTGGTCTTTCTGTACGCTGGCGGCTCTTGGGTCCCAGTCTTCGTGGCGCTGTTCGGTCATACGGCCTCCTGATGGTCTCGTTAGCTTGCTTTCAGGCTAACACCGGAGGCCGCTGGCCATTTGGAGAAATGTCAATTTATGACATTTGTAAAGGAAATTGCTTATGCGCCGCGGGTAACGCTCACCACCTTCAGGTGGATGGGCTTGCGGCCTTTCATGGGCCATTCGATGCTGTCGCCGATGCTCAGGCCCAGCATGGCGGCACCGGCCGGGGCCAGGATGGAAACCTTGTGGTCTGCATCGCCCACTTCGTGGGGGTAAACCAGCATCATTTCGTGTTCTTTGCCGGCGTCTTCATCCACAAAGCGCACCAGCGAATTCATGGTGACCACACCTTCGGGCATTTCTGCCAGGGGCACGAGGTCTGCCCGGCTGAGTTCGTCTTCCAGGCTATCGGCGACATCGGACTTGCCGGCTATGCGCTCGAGCAGGGTGCTCAGGCGGTTGTAATCTTCTTCGGCAACAGTAATAGAAGGTAATTCAGACATAGAAATCTCCGGAAAAATGGTTCAACAATGTTTGGTTTTAAGCGCTGAATCCGGAAGGGTTGTAAGGTGGATTCAGCGAAATCAGAGGCGGATAGCAGCCCTGCCGGTGTTCGCAGAGGAAGACCGCAGTGCCAAAGAGGATGTGTGAATACAGGAAATCTGGCTGTTCACGTTGTTCGAATCAGTCCGTTATAGGATGCTATAGGCTGAATCTAACTCCCAAAGAGCAAAATGGCAACGGTTAAAAGGATGATGGCATGCCGGTAGTTGTACAGGCCCTGTTTCCGGTTTTCGTATTGATCATGTTGGGCCATGTTTTACGGCGGCTGAACTTCCCGGGCGGGGATTTCTGGCCCCAGGCGGAGCGGTTCACATATTACATTCTTTTCCCGGCCATGCTGGTGTTCAAACTGGGGCAGGCCAGGTTGCCGGCCTCGGCCTATGCCGACACCGCGTTGCTGATTGTGGCCATGCTACTGGCGATGGCGGCGGTGCTGGTGGCGGTTCAGCTGTTCTGGCGCTGGAGCGGGCCGGTGTTTTCCTCGGTGTATCAGGGCGCTATTCGCTTTAACTCCTATGTGGGCCTGGCGGCGGGCGGAATGCTGCTGGGGGATGATGGGCTGTCCCTGACGGCCATCGCGGTGGCCATTATGGTGCCGTTGCTGAACCTGCTGTGCATTCTGATGTTCTCGCTGGTGGCGGGGCAGGATAAAGTCAGCGTGGTTCAGGTGTTGCGGGCGATTGTGACCAACCCGCTGATAGTCGGATCGGTGCTGGGGGTGTTGTGGAGCTGGTTCCAGATCGGTTTCCATCCGCTGCTGGCGGGCATCCTGGCGCCCCTGAGTAACCTGGCGCTGCCCATGGGCTTGATGACAGTTGGGGCTGGATTGCAGCTCAGTGCCTTGCGAGGAGCTTCGGCGCCCTTCCTGGTGTCGTCCGGGTTGAAGCTGCTGGCCTTCCCCGCCATGGTGGTGGGGCTGGCCTGGGCGCTGGGGCTGAGTGGTTTGTTGGTGCAGGTGGCGGTGTTGCTGGCAGCGTTGCCTACCGCCACCTCGGCTTACATCCTGGCACGCCAGCTGGGCGGTGATGCGCCGCTGATGGCAGGGATCATCAGCGGGCAGACCTTGCTGGCGATGGTCACCATTCCGTTAATGTTGAGCCTGTTCTGGTAGGCATTCCAGTACAGCGTCCGCAATGGATTGCTGGAACCGGATGTAGCCTTCGCTGGTCGATTCGATATCGGTGGCCAGCGGGTCCCAGGTGCTGAAGGTCACGTTCAGGCCTTCCGTAATGGAACGCCACCACTGGCGGTTGAACTGGGGTTCGGTCAGTAGGCAGGGCTGGTTGGCCTGGCGCAGCTTGTCCTGCACTTCGGCAATGTGCCGGGCGCCGGGGGACAGCTCCGGGTTCAGGGTGAGCACGCCATCCAGTTGCAGTTCATAGTGTTCGGCAAAGCGTTCAAAGGCGCTGTGGTAGGCAAACAGGCTGATGCTGTGAAGCGGTGCCAGGCTGGCTTTGATGTCCTGTTCTGCTGCATTCAGGTCTTGCTCGAACCGGGCAAGGTTGGCGTCCAGTTCTTCTTTCTTCATATCCTCCAGCGTGACCAGTCTGGCGTGGATGTCCCGTGCCATGTCCAGGGCCAGTTGCGGGTCTGTCCAGATGTGCGGGTCTTCGCCGTCTCCGTGGTCGTGGCCATGGTCGTCGTGGTGATCGTGGCCGCTGTGTTCATCTTCGTGATGATTGTCTTCACCTTCCGGCACGTCGGTAAAGGCCACCACCCTGCCGTCGAATTCATGGCCACCGAGCAGGCGGCTGAGGAAGGTTTCCATCTCCGGCCCAACCCAGAAGATGGCGTCGGCCTGTTCCAGGGCTCGGCGCTGGGAGGGTTTCATGGTGTAGTTGTGGGGGCTGGAGCCGGCAGGTACCAGGGTTGAAACCTGCACGCTGTCGCCGGCCACCGCTTTCACCAGCAGTTCCAGAGGCTTGATGGAGGTAACAACGTTGGCGGCAGAGGCCGGAAAGGCGGTAACGGCCGCGGCCATGCCAAGGGCGAGAGAGAGGGTGCTGCGTTTCATGGTACTGAATCCTGATGATGTCCTGAAACGTTATAATATTACATTAACGGCAGTTGGTGCAAAGCCGATCATGCGAAACCGCCCCATGGCCGCTATAATGCGCCCTTTATAAATCGGCCACTTATTTTCAGGATGGTTTCATGACAGTACGCACCCGAATTGCCCCGTCGCCCACTGGCGATCCACACGTTGGTACCGCCTACGTGGCCTTGTTCAACCTGTGTTTTGCACGCCAGCACGGTGGCCAGTTCATTCTGCGCATTGAAGACACGGATCAGGCCCGTAGCACGGCGGAATCCGAGCAGGATATTCTCAAGGCCCTGCGCTGGCTGGGCCTGAACTGGGATGAAGGCCCCGATGTGGGCGGCCCCCACGGCCCTTATCGCCAGTCTGAGCGTAAGCACATGTACGGCCAGTATGCAGAAGACCTGGTTACCGCCGGCCATGCCTTCTATTGCTTCCGCACTCCGGAAGAACTGGACGCCATCCGCGAAGAGCGCAAGGCCCAGGGCCTGAACCCGGGTATCAAGGGTGATCTGGAGTTGCCGGCAGACGAAGTGAAGCGTCGCCTGGATGCCGGCGAGTCTTACGTTATCCGCATGAAGGTGCCGGACGAAGGTGTGTGCGAGATCCAGGACATGCTCCGGGGCACCATCGAAATTGACTGGGCCCAGGTGGACTGCCAGATCCTGCTGAAATCCGATGGCATGCCTACCTACCACCTGGCTAACGTGGTGGATGATCATTTGATGGGCATTACCCACGTGCTGCGGGGTGAGGAGTGGATCAACTCCGCGCCTAAGCACAAGCTGCTGTACCAGTACTTTGGCTGGGACATGCCGGAGCTTTGCCACCTGCCGCTGCTGCGTAACCCGGACAAGAGCAAGCTGTCGAAGCGCAAGAACCCCACCAGCATCAACTTCTATGAGCGCATGGGCTTTTTGCCGGAGGCGGTCACCAACTATCTGGGCCGCATGGGCTGGTCCATGCCGGACGAGCGCGAGAAGTTCACCCTGGATGAGATGATCGAGAACTTCGACATCCAGCGTGTGTCCCTCGGTGGCCCGGTGTTTGATGTGGAGAAGCTGCGCTGGCTGAACGGCCAGTGGATTCGCGATGAGCTGAGCGACGAGCAGTTCATGGAGCGGATGCACCAGTGGTGGTTCAACCGTGATGACCTGCAAGCGCTGGTGCCGCACATCAAGGGCAGGGCAGAGGTGTTCTCTGACGTTGCCCCCATGGCCCAGTTCATGTTCAGCGGCATGCTGAACCTGAAGCCGGAAGACTTCGCCCACAACAAGCTGGAAGAAGCCCAGGTCAAGCGGGTGCTGCAGTTCACCCTGTGGAAGCTGGAGGCCCAGCGCCACTGGAGCAAGGAAACCATCTTTGCCGACATCAAGGCCCTGGCCAAGGCCATGGACCTGAAGATGGGGGATTTCATGTTCTCGATCTTCGTGGCCATTGCCGGAACGCCCAATTCCTGGTCGGTGATGGACTCCATGGCCCTGCTTGGCCCGGACATGACCCGCGCCCGTTTGCGCACCGCACTGGACGTAATGGGTGGTTTCTCCAAGAAAGAAACCAAGAAAGTAGAGAAAGAATACGCCGCTCTGGATATTTAATAAGCGGTTTGTGGGTTAATTGAACGATGTGAACAGGGATGTTCAAAAAACTTTAAAAAAAGCGTTTTCAAGTGTTGACGCCCCCGGGGCGGATCCTTAATATACGCATCCGTTGAGGGGCCATAGCTCAGCTGGGAGAGCGCAACACTGGCAGTGTTGAGGTCAGCGGTTCGATCCCGCTTGGCTCCACCAATTTCTAGTCCCCTTCGTCTAGTGGCCTAGGACTCCGCCCTTTCACGGCGGCAACAGGGGTTCGAACCCCCTAGGGGACGCCAATACGGCTTGACGGTTTAGTCCACCGGAAAGCCATCAAAAAAACCGCCTTCGGGCGGTTTTTTTGTGCCTAGAATTTGCCCCCGGGGTCAGACTCCCCAACGGGGGTCTGACCCCTAGCGGGCGGCAATCGCTCCCTTGCCCACGCCTTCATAAGCCTTCACCCGAATCTCGTCTTCCGGAAACTCTGCCTTCAGCGTGTCGGCAATATGCGCGGCAATCAGCTCTACGGTGGTGTCTGTATCCAGCATGTACACGCGGCTTTCCGGCAGAGTGAGGGCGAATTCGCCCTGGTTGGCTTCGTATTCGAAGGTGATGTACGCCGCGCCGTCGTCGCCTACAAAGCGGCGGGTTACGTCTTCTTCGGTGCCTACGTAGATATCCTTCCACAGTTTGGCCCAGCGGTTTTCCAGGTCGTAGTCCCGGTGGCCGTTGCGGTCGATGCGGATGGGGGAGCGGTGGCCGTGGGCGATGCGCTGGCAGTTGCCCAGGTGTTTCTTCAGGCCGTGTACGTAGTGGTAGTAAGCGCCTTCAATCACGTCTTCCCGCAGGTTGATTTCCACGGAGGTGACGTTGCCGGGCAGTACTGCCATCAGTTCTCTTTCCAGCAGAGCGGCTACGGCCGAGGGGACTACGCGGTCTGAGGACAGCCACACCACGGCTTCATCCGGTGAGCGGTGTTCGATGCGGCTGCCGTCGGTCAGGTCCCATATAAAGGTGTCCGGGGTTTCTTCGTCCCAGTGCAGGCCTTCATAGCCACGGGGGATCACCAGGCGGTGGTCTACCCGCTCGTCGATCACCCGTTTGATGGTGCGTTTTACCAGGCTGAAATCGAACACCATGCCCTGTTCGTCCAGTTCGCCGCCCAGAACCACGTCGGCAATCCAGCTTTCACCCACAAGGCCCCGGCTTGGGTCCAGGTAGGCGAAGTCAATCACGGTGAGGTTGTCGACAAAGAGGTGGTTCATCAATGGTCCGGCTAATTTGGTTGCATGGTGGCGGAATTCTAGCAAAAATCGCGGGATTCAGCAGTTTACTGCAGCTATCCACGCTATTAAGGAATCCGGCATCTTAACCATCAACCCTTGTTCTCACGATCAGCAGTTTCCGGCATTGGTGCTGGCGGCGGGCCGTGCCTCCCGTATGGGGCATTACAAACAGTTGTTGCGGGTTCCTGGGCGGGGCACGTTGCTGGATAACGCCATTGGCCAGGCCCGGCAGTTGTCGGCGCAGATCACGGTGGTGGCTGGTGCCGGATATCCGCTGGTGCGTTTTCGCTGCCACAGGCAGCCGGCAAGCTGGATTGTGTGCGACAACTGGCAGGCCGGGCTGGCGGAATCCCTGAAGGCGGGTGTGGCCGCCCTGGGGCCGCGGGTATTGGGCGTGTTTGTGGTGTTGGGGGATCAGCCGTTATTGGATGTGGACGGCCTGAAGCAGCTGGCCCGGCAGGCCCGGGATAACCCGGCAAAAGCCCTGGGTGCCAGTTACGGGCGCAGAACGGGAGTGCCGGCGTGGATTCCGAGGGCCCTTTGGCCGCAGGTATTTCAGCTGGAAGGGGATGCCGGAGCGGGTGTTATCCTGAACCGTGCGGGAGCCGGCCGGGTAGAGATTGCCGGGGTGCAACAGGATGTCGACACCCCCGGCGACTGGCGTCAGGTACGTGCGGTGTTAAGCACCGAACAGGCCTGACAGCCAGGCGATACCCACACTGAAAATGCCGAGGCTCACGGCCAGGCCCAGCGTGTACATGCGGGAGTTGGCGGAGCGCTGCTGCGAGACGTACAGGTCGATGGTGCGCTGGGCGATGTCTTCCGCGGTTTCACGGGAGATTTCGTGGGCCTGCTGAATGGCTTCAGACTGCAGGGTTTGCCAGAACTCGGTGTCGATGGTCTGCACATTGGTGATGTGGTCTTTCAGCTCGGCCAGGTGATCGGGGGTAAAGCCGGCGGTTTTCGAGAGTTCTTTCTTCAGGGCCGACAGTTCCCGGCCCAGGTTGATGTTCACCTCGGCGGCTACGTCGTCCCGCAGGTTGCGGGTGCGCTCGTCGACCATCGCGGTGAGAGTGTTCAGGCGTTCTTCCAGCTCCGCCTCCTGCTTGCTCCGGGAGTCGTCCAGGGCCCGTTTCAAGTGGTCGTACTGTTCATCAAACAGGTCACTCAGCAGTTCGTGCAGGCGGTTGTTGATGTGGGTTTTCACGGCGGAACGGGAAATCTGTTCGATCAGATTGCTGGTCAGCGGCACCACATCGGCGCCGGCGTGGCCGTTCAGGTTGATCTCGGATTTCGGCTCGACCTCGGCGGATTCCATCTCGGCTGGCGGCTCCGGCAGGGTGCCGTGCTCTACGTCGTTGGCCAGCTCCTGCAGGGCGAGCTCCAGACGCTCGGTCTGGGGCGGCTTGGTGAGGATGCTGTAGATGCCGAAGTTCCTGGCTTCTTCCGTGAAATCGGAGGATTTCTTGGAGGTGCACATGATAATCGGAATGCCGGCGGTGTCCGGGTTGCCCTTGATGGCCTTGGTGGCCTCTACGCCGTTCATGCCGGGCATCAGGTGATCCATGAAGATCACATCCGGGCGGCCGTTGTTTTTCAGGAAGTCCAGGGCTTCCTCGGCAGAGCTTGCCATGTTCACTTCCATGTCACGACTCTCGAGCAGTTTGCTGAGGGCAAACCGGGCTACCTTGGAGTCGTCCACAAGCAGAGCATTCTTGATTGGCATGTCACTTCCTCAACCTGTTACTGCTGACGCGTGGGTGCTGCGACCGGGTTTTTGATTACCAGCCTTCCAGTTGCGGGCACTGGGTGGCCCGATAGCTTTTCTCCCGATAACACACACCGGGTTCCGTTGAGCGGGCGGTAAATATTTCGCCGGCTGCGGTTGTCAGGCGAACCTGTCCGTAGGGTTCACCGTGGCGGAAAGTGGCTTCGATGGAGCTTCCGTTGGGGTTGCGCAGCAGCCCCTTGCCATGGAATTTTCCTTCCATGTATTGCCCATCGTACTTCTTCCCGTCTGCAAAAATTTCTGTGCCCTGGCCGTGGAATTCACCATTGGAGAATTCGCCTTCATAGGTGCGGCCATCGGGGTAGGTGAGTGCGCCCTGGCCGTGGAACTCGCCATTGCGGAAGCCGCCCACATAAAGCATACCGCCGGTGGTGGTCAGGGAACCCTGTCCGTGCAGGTTGCCCTGGGCCCAGTTGCCGGTCAGGGTGTCGCCGTTGGCCCGGGCCAGGGTGCCCTTGCCATGGAATTCGTTGCGTTCGAAAAGGCCGTTGTAGCGGCTGCCATCCGGATACCAGGCGGTGCCTTCACCGTGGAACTTGCCATCGATAAAGTGGCCTTCGTAACGCAGGCCGGTATCGTCTTCGTAAGTGCCATCGCCGGTTTTAACACCACCCAGCCACTGGCCGTTGCGGAATTCTACGCGGGTGAGTTCTTCCAGCTGGCCAACCAGGGTCATCTGCTGGCCGGCTTTCAGGGCCACCGAATTGGTCCAGGGCTGGTAGCCGGGCTTGGCAATGGTGACGTCGTAACGGCCGGGGTCCAGTTCCAGGTCCAGGCGGGTGGCGCCATAGTTGCGGCCGTTAATGGTGACCACATCGCCCACCACGTTGGAGCGCAGTACCAGCTTGCCGGTGGTGGCTGGTTCGGGCTCCGGAGCAGGTTTGGCGGCAGTTTCGGGTTCGGCCTTTGGTGCCGGTGTGGCTGTCGGGGCTGAGATAGCAGCCACGGGCTCGGCCATGGCAAGCATTTCCGGCTCTTCGGGCATGGGTTCAACCGAGAAGGGTTCGGCAATCAGGGGCTGTTCGGGTTCCGGGGCCGGCTCGGGTTGAACCTGTGGGGCAGGCTCTGGTTCGGGCTCAGGCTGGGGTTCTGCATCGGCAAAGACCATTTCCGGGGTTTCGGCGGGCTCCGGGTCTGGCTCTGCACTGGCTTTGGCAATGGCGGCTTCCACCTGGGGCGCCTGGGCTACGGGCAGGGCAATGTCTTTGCGTACCGAGGCAAATCCGGCAGTAACCAGCAGCATTAGGGCAAGCGCGTTGATGAACAGCAGTGGTCTGAAATCGACCATGATGAAACCTCGTGATCCATACGTTCCGGATGCTTTTGTTATGGTTTCATCTTAACCACTGTCTGCAACGTTATGTAACAGAAACCGCCTGCAGTTGGTCAGAATGCTGGCCAAATCACACTTTGTCCGGAAGCGGGTCATGGTTAACCTGCTCCCACGCCTTCATGTATACATCGGCTTCATATTCATAGGGTGACCGGAACGGGGTCAGAACGAAGTCGAACACCAGGAAAAAGCTGCCGATGGACAGCCAGGCGATGGTCAGGGTGCTCAGGGTGGTGGCCTGTTGTTCCGGGTTGGAGGCAACGAACTCCTGCAGCATGGGGATCAGGCTGTTGGCCATCACCACCGGGTTAAAACTGGACAGTACAAAGGGCAGCCAGAAGGCGATCACCACGGGGAAGAAGCCGTAACACCACAGGGCGCGGCGTAGCAGGTAGAGGGCAACTTCCTTGCGAAACTGCCGTCTGAGTTCCGGTGTTTTGCGGATCTGCTCCAGGTACCGGCGGCGTTCGGCCCACCAGGCGGCTACTTCAGGAGAGTCTATGTGCTTCTGGGTATGGTCTGTCATAAATCGGCAGGCTACCTTGTTGAGTCCGTTCCGTGCATCATATCCGATAGTACGTGTTACCCTGTAATTCTCCAATTGTTCAATACACAGGATCGTTTTAATGGCTGCAGCGACAGACAACGCAATCCATCCGGCTTTCGAGAAAATTCGCAGTCACCGGATTGGCACCCTTAACCTGGAGGTTGAGGAGTATCGCCACAAGAAAACCGGTGCCCGCCATCTTCACCTGGCGGCAGATAACGACGAGAACGTGTTTTTCGTGGCCCTGCGTACCTTCCCGATGGACTCCACCGGTGTTGCGCACATTCTCGAGCATACGGCACTGTGCGGCAGTGAGCGTTATCCCGTTCGCGACCCGTTTTTCATGATGATCCGGCGTTCCCTGAATACCTTCATGAACGCCTTTACCAGCAGCGACTGGACCGCCTACCCGTTCGCCAGCATGAACCGCAAGGACTTCGACAACCTGTTGTCGGTGTACCTGGATTCGGTATTCTTCTCCAGGCTGGACCCGCTGGACTTTGCCCAGGAAGGCCATCGCCTGGAGTTCGACAAGCCGGACGACCCGTCCAGCGACCTGGTGTACCGGGGCGTGGTCTATAACGAAATGAAGGGGGCCATGAGTGCGCCCACTTCCCAGCTGTGGCAGAACCTGACCAGCCACCTGTTCCCGACCACCACCTACCACTACAACAGTGGCGGTGAGCCGGACCACATTGTAGACCTGAGCTACGATGACCTGGTGAAGTTCTACAAGCACCACTACCACCCGAGCAACGCGATTTTTGCCACCTACGGCAATATTCCCGCGCACGAGCACCACGAGAAGTTCGAAGAGCAGGCCCTGAAGCGGTTCGACAAGCTGGATATCGAGCTGCCGGTGCGGGACGAAAAGCGCATGTTCGCCCCTATGCGGGTAGAGCAGGGCTATGCGGTGAATGACGGCGAAGGCACCGAGAACAAAACCCACATTGTGATGGGCTGGTTGCTGGGCCACAGCTTTGACCTGCAGGAAAACCTTGAAGGCCAGCTGCTGTCTTCCGTCTTGCTGGAAAACAGTGCATCACCGCTGATGCGGGCACTGGAAACCACCGATCTGGGCCACGCGCCATCGCCCATGTGCGGGCTGGAAGATTCCAACCGGGAAATGACCTTTGTGTGCGGTATTGAAGGCAGTGAGCCGGAGCGCCGTGCCGAGCTGGAGCAGCTGGTGGAGTCTACCTTGCAGAAAGTGGTCGACGAAGGCATCAGCCAGGAGCGGCTGGAAGCCATTCTGCACCAGTTGGAACTGCATCAGCGCGAGATCGCCGGCGACAGCTTCCCGTATGGATTGCAGCTGATCATGCACGCGATTTCACCCATGGTGCACGGCGGGGATCCGGTGGAGCTGCTGGACCTTGAGCCGGTACTGGCTACCCTGCGTGAAAAGATCAAAGACCCGGACTACGTGCCAGGCCTGATTCGTCGCAAACTGCTGGATAACCCGCACCGGGTAACCCTGACCCTGCGCCCGGACGAAAACCTGGAAAGCCAGCATCAGAAGGCGATCCGGGAAACCCTGGCCAAGCGCAAGGCCAGCCTGAGCGAAGAGGAAGTGCAGCAGATTGTCGAGCGGGCACAGGCGCTGGAAGAGCGCCAGCTGCGCAAAGACGACGATTCCATTCTGCCGAAGGTAGGGCTGGACGATGTGCCCCTGCAGATGCCGGAGCCAGTCGGCAGTTACGATGCTGAAATTGGCGCTACGGTGTATGCCCGCGGCACCAACGGCCTGGTGTACCAGCAGGTAGTCCTGCCACTTCCGGCCCTGAGCAAAGACGAACTGCTGCTGTTGCCTTACTACACCACCCTGATTTCCGAGCTGGGTTGTGGCGACCTGGATTACCTGCAGATGCAGGATCGTATTTCCGCAGAATCCGGCGGCATTGGCGCATCCTTCACCGCCAAGGGCCGGATTGACGATGTACAGGCTATGTCCGGCTACCTGATCTTCAGCGGCAAGGCCCTGGCCCGCAACAGTGCGGCGCTGACCCGCCTGCTGAAAGATGTGTATACCGGTGTACGGTTTGACGAGCACGATCGCATCCGCGAAATCGTGGCCCAGGCCCGTGCCCGCCGCGAACAGGCGGTCACCGGCAGTGGCCACGCACTGGCCATGGGTGCTGCCGCCCAGGGTCTGAGCGCCGGCGCCTGGCTGACGTTCCGGTTGGGTGGCCTGGAAGGGATTCGGGGTACCAAGGCCTTGGACAAGTCCCTGAAAGACGAACAGGCCCTGAAGGATTTCTGTGCCAGCCTGGCCGCGCTGCATGACAAGATCCGCAACCAGGGTCGCCAGTTCCTGCTGATTGGCGAAGATGGCCAGCTGGCGCCTATGCTGGACGACCTGAAAGCCTGCTGGCAGAACGACAGCGGTGAAACCAGCGAAAGCTGGAGCATGGAGCCGGTGAACTACAACACCCGCGAAGCCTGGCTGACCTCTACCCAGGTGAACTTCTGCGCCAAGGCCTACAGCACCGTTGCCGTGGACCATCCGGATGCAGCAGCGCTGACGGTACTGGGTGGCTTCCTGCGTAACGGTTACCTGCACCGGGCTATTCGTGAGAAGGGCGGCGCCTACGGTGGTGGTTCCGGGCAGGACAGTGTGAACGGTGTGTTCCGGTTCTTCTCGTACCGCGATCCACGCCTGGCGGAAACCCTGGATGATTTCGATGCGGCGCTCGAATGGCTGCGCACCGAACAGCATGATCACCAATCCCTGGAAGAAGCTATTCTGGGCGTGATCGGCCAGCTTGACCGGCCCCGTTCTCCGGCCGGTGCGGCTCGCCATGCGTTCCATAATGGCTTGTTTGGCCGGTCACCGGAGCAGCGTGCCCGGTTCCGGGAGCGGGTGCTGGGCGTGACGATGGATGAGCTGCGCCGAGTGGCAGACACCTGGCTGAAGCCGGAAAACGCCAGCGTGGCGGTAGTCACCAGCCCGGACAACCGGGAAGTTGCCGAAGGGCTGGGGCTGGCTATCCAGGAGCTTTAACGGTGACGTTTCAACCCGGTGGTTACCATAATCCGGGTTGAAATCTCTTCCACCGAATAGGCCGTGGTGTTCAGGTAGGGGATGCGTTCCCGCTTGTACATCAGCTCGATTTCTTCGATTTCGTGCATGCACTGCTGGATGGACGAGTACCGGGAATTGGGCCGCCGTTCGTTACGGATGGTGGCCAGCCGCTCCGGGTCGATGGTCAGGCCGAACAGCTTTTCTTTGTGGGGCCGCAGGGCCGCCGGCATTTTCTGGTCGTCCAGGTCTTCTTCGGTGATCGGATAGTTGGCGGCCTTGATGCCGTACTGCAGGGCCAGGTACAGGCAGGTCGGCGTTTTGCCACTTCGGGACGCGCCTACCAGGATCAGGTCTGCTTCGTCGTAGTGGCGGGTGCGGGCGCCGTCGTCGTTATCCAGTGCAAAGTTGACTGCATGGATGCGCCGCTCGTAGCTGCCTTCGTTGTTGATGGAGTGGGACTTGCCCACCGAGTAAGACGACGACGAACTCAGTTCCTGCTCCAGCGGGCTCAGGAAGGTGCCGAAGATATCGATCATGAAGCCTTCGGCATCGCTGATAATCTCGCGGATGGTGCTGTTCACAATGGTGTCGAACACCAGGGGCCGTTCGCCATCCACTTCAGCGGCCTTGTTGATGCGGATGACCATCTCGCGGGCTTTGTCTTCGTCGTCAATATAGGGCACGGTTACCCGTTCGAAATCGATTTTTTCAAACTGTGCCAACAGCGCGTGGCCCAGTGCTTCGGCGGTCAGCCCTGTGCCGTCCGAGATAAAAAAAGCCGTTCTTTTCATGATTTCTTTCCGTTCAGTTTTAGGCTAGTCCCTAGGTAATTCCCGCAGCTTACAGTATCATAGCCGCCATATTCGAGACTCCGCGCCACACAGACTCAAGGGAGACCACGCTTTGGAAGATTACATTATCTGGTTTGACCACCTGGGAATGTCCGATGTTGACCGTGTTGGAGGCAAGAACGCTTCCCTCGGTGAAATGATCAGTAATCTCGCCAATGCAGGTGTTACCGTTCCTGGCGGTTTTGCAACAACTGCACACGCCTACCGGGAATTCCTGGCCACCGATGGCCTGAAAGACCGCATTGATGAAGCCCTGGATGCCCTGGACGTTAACGATGTTAACGAGCTGGCCCGGGTTGGCGCACAGATTCGCCAGTGGGTGATCGACACCCCGTTCCCCGACGTTCTTGATAATGCCCTGAAAGAGGCCTACGCGAAACTCCGGGATGGCAATGAGTCCATGGCGGTTGCTGTTCGTTCTTCTGCGACTGCGGAAGACCTGCCGGATGCATCTTTCGCTGGCCAGCAGGAAACCTTCCTGAACGTGGTTGGCCTGGAGCAGGTTCGTGTTTCTGTAAAAGAAGTATTTGCCTCCCTGTTCAACGACCGTGCGATTTCCTACCGGGTTCACCACGGCTTTGACCACAAGCTGGTGGCGCTGTCTGCCGGTATCCAGAAAATGGTGCGCAGTGAAACCGCTTCCAGCGGCGTCATGTTTACCCTGGACACTGAATCCGGTTTCCGTGACGTGGTGTTTATCACCTCTTCCTATGGCCTGGGCGAGACAGTGGTACAGGGCGCGGTAAACCCTGACGAATTCTATGTACACAAGCCGACCCTGGAAGCGGGCCGTCCGTCTGTGCTGCGCCGTAACCTGGGCAGCAAGGCCATCAAGATGGTTTACCATTCCGAGCCCGGCGAAGGTAAGTTTGTGGAGACCGTGAAGGTAGACCACGACGAGCGCAACAGCTTCTCCATCACCGACGCGGAAGTAGAAGAACTGGCCAAGCAGGCCATGATCATCGAAAAGCACTATCAGCGCCCGATGGACATCGAGTGGGCCAAAGACGGCGACGACGGCAAGATCTACATCGTTCAGGCCCGCCCTGAAACCGTCAAGAGCCGTGCGTCTGCCAACGTAATGGAGCGCTACCTGCTGAAAGAAACCGGCAAGGTACTGGTGGAAGGCCGCAGTATCGGCCACAAGATCGGCAGTGGCCCGGTGAAGATTATCACCAGCATTAACGAGATGGACCGTGTGCAGCCCGGCGACGTGCTGGTAACAGACATGACGGACCCGGACTGGGAGCCGGTCATGAAGCGTGCGTCTGCCATTGTGACAGACCGTGGCGGCCGTACCTGCCACGCGGCGATCATTGCCCGTGAGCTGGGTATCCCGGCGGTAGTCGGCTGTGGTGATGCCACCGAGCTGCTGAACGATGGCCAGGAAGTGACTGTGTCCTGCGCCGAAGGCGACACCGGCATGATCTACGAGGGTGCGCTGGACTTCGAACTGCGTGAGAACACCGTCGATTCCATGCCCAACATTCCGTTCAAGATCATGATGAACGTGGGCAACCCGGACCGTGCCTTTGATTTCCAGGCGCTGCCGAACGAAGGTGTGGGCCTGGCCCGCCTCGAATTCATCATCAACCGGATGATCGGCGTGCACCCGAAAGCACTGCTGAACTACGACAACCTGCCGCGGGATATCAAGCAGACCGTAGACAAGCGCATTGCCGGCTACACCTCGCCGGTGGACTTCTACGTGGACAAGCTGGTTGAGGGTATTTCCACCCTGGCCGCAGCCTTTGCGCCCAAGAAGGTGATTGTTCGCCTGTCTGACTTCAAATCCAACGAGTACGCCAACCTGATTGGCGGTACTTTGTACGAGCCGGACGAAGAGAACCCGATGCTGGGCTTCCGTGGTGCGTCCCGCTATATTTCCGAAACCTTCCGTGACTGTTTCGAGCTGGAATGCCGTGCCCTGAAAAAGGTGCGCAACGAGATGGGCCTCACCAACGTGGAAGTGATGGTTCCGTTTGTGCGCACGGTGGGCGAAGCCGAGCAGGTGGTGAACCTGCTGGCCGAGAACGGCCTGAAGCGCGGCGAGAACGGCCTGCGGGTGATCATGATGTGCGAGCTGCCGGCCAACGCTCTGCTGGCGGATCAGTTCCTGGAGCACTTCGATGGCTTCTCTATCGGTTCCAACGACCTGACCCAGCTGACCCTGGGCCTGGACCGGGATTCCGGCATCATTGCCCACCTGTTCGATGAGCGGAACGACGCGGTGAAGATCCTCCTGTCCAACGCTATCCAGGCCTGCAAGAAAGCCGGCAAGTACATCGGTATCTGTGGTCAGGGCCCGTCGGATCATCCGGACCTGGCCAAGTGGCTGATGGACGAGGGTATCGATACGGTATCCCTGAACCCGGATTCTGTACTGGATACCTGGTTCTTCCTGGCCGACGAAAAGATTGACTGATTACGAACCTTCGGAAAAAGGAGAGTAGCAAGGTGAGCAATATTATTACGCCGGATCTGTGCGACGAGTTTCCGGAAGTACAGGTGGTGGAAGCCGGCTTCAACAACTACGGTGGTGTTCGCCAGTTTGGCGGCGAAATCGTAACGGTTAAGTGCTTCGAAGATAACTCCATCGTAAAAGAGCAGGTTGGCCTGCCGGGCAACGGCCGGGTGATGGTGGTTGACGGTGGCGGCTCAAAGCGGAATGCGCTGCTGGGCGATATGCTGGCCGAGAAAGCCGCTGAGAACGGCTGGGCCGGGCTGGTTATCTATGGCTGCATCCGCGATGTAGACGAGATCGGCAAGACCCATCTGGGTGTTCAGGCGCTGGGTACCATTCCGCGCAAGACCGAGAAGCGTGGCATTGGTGACCTGAACATTCCGGTGACCTTCCACGGGGTGACGTTCCACCCGGGGCAGTATGTCTATGCCGATAACAACGGCATCATTGTTTCCGAGAAGCCCCTGGTGTAATTCCGGGGCAGGAAGCAGAAACAAAAACGGCGGCCAGGTGGGCCGCCGTTTTTGTTTGCAGGACTGGAACTTGAAGGGCCGGTGATCAGGCCCAGTTGTCGGTCTTGCGGGTAGGCTTAAGCATAGGCACCAGAAGCGCCAGCAACACGCCGGCAAACACCAGGCCTGCGCCCAGCAGCATGAAGTCGGATTCTTTACCGGCTTCCAAGCGCTCGTTTTCGGCGGTCAGTACTTCCAGGTCGTTACGCAGTTTCTGGTTGTCTTCCAGAAGCTCCCGGTTGCGGCGCTCCAGGTTGATGGAGTCGGCGGCGATGTTCTTGATGCGCTCCAGTTCTGTCTGCAGTTGCCGGGACCGGCTGGACAGGTTGCTTTCGGCACTCTCCAGTTCGTCGCGCTCGGAGGTAACGGCATTGAGCTGCTCCCGGGCCTGGGCCAGTTCTGTCCGGGCGGTTTCAAGGTCACGGGTTGCCTGTTGCAGGCGGTCTTCTGCGATGGGCTGGTTGCTCAGATACTGGCTGGCAACCCAGCCTTCGTTACCCTTGGAGGTGCGTACCCGGGTGTAGCCGTCTCCGGTTTCGAGCACTTCCATGCGGGTGCCGCTGACTGCGTTCTCGATAATGCGGAACTGGGAGCCGGCGCCGGTGCGGACAGGCAGGTAAACTTTGTCGTCTACCCAAACCGTTCGGGCCTGGGCCACGGCAACCGAGCTGATGATAAGCAGTAAGCTGAGAAATAAACGAAACGGTGTCACGGGCGGGTTTCCCTGAGTTTGACGGTTGTTGCTTTAGTTTGCCTGAAAATCAAGGCGCCAATTTTGTCACAGGATGGCCGTGGTTCAAAAGCGCCCGAGGGTTACAATCCGCTCATGCTGCTCAGGGCAGGGCGACCTTGTAGGGCTTCACTTTCACTTCCTTGTAAACACCAGCATCCACATACGGGTCGGCATCGGCCCAGGCCTGTGCCTGCTCAAGGGATTCAAACTCGGCAATTACCAGGCTGCCGGTAAAGCCGGAATCGCCCGGTTCCGGTGAGTCGATGGCCGGGTGCGGGCCGGCAACCAGCAGGCGGCCCTGGTTTTTGAGGTCTTCAAGCCGGGCCAGGTGGGCCGGGCGCGCCTGTTTGCGCAGGGTCAGGCTGTCCGGGATGTCTTCACTGATAATGGCGTAATACATAGGTGCTCCGGTTATCGTGGGCCGGGGTAACGGCCCGCAGGCCAAGGCTGATACACTGTGGCCACGTTTTATGACAGGAATGCCCGTGACTATACCCCAACACCAGAATCCATGCATCGACCTGCATTGCCACAGCACCGCGTCGGATGGCGCATTGGCTCCCGAGGAGCTGGTTCAGCGCGCGGCAGAACAGGGCGTTACCCACCTGGCCCTGACTGACCACGATACGATCAACGGCCTGGAGCCGGCGCGACAGGCGGCTGCAGGGCACGGGATGACACTGGTTAACGGCACTGAGCTGTCCTGCGTATGGCGCAGCCAGGCTATTCATATCGTCGGGCTGGATTTTGATCACTTGGATGCCGATTTCCTGGCAGCGCTGGCGCGCCAGCATGACAACCGCTGGCAGCGTGCCCGGTTGATCGCCGACAAGCTGTCCAAGCTGAAAGTGGATGGATTACTGGAAAAGGCCACCGCCCATGCCGGTGGGGATGTTCCGGGCCGCCCCCACTTTGCCCGGGTGCTGATTGATGAGGGTGTGGTCTCCCGAATGGATGCCGCCTTCAAGCGCTATCTGGGTACCGGCAAGCCGGGTGATGTGAAAGCCTGCTGGCCGGAACTGGACGAGGTGGTTGGCTGGATTGAGCGGGCCGGGGGGATCTCTGTGCTGGCGCATCCCCGCAAGTACAAGCTGACCGCGACCAAGTTGCGAGAGCTGACGGCGGATTTCCGAAGAGCCGGGGGGCGAGGTATCGAGGTGTCTGTTTCCGGGCAGTCCAGTGGTGATCTGGGCTTTGTGGCGGAACTGGCCAGGCGGGAGAAGCTGCTGGCATCGCAGGGCAGTGATTTCCACTTTCCCGGTGCGCCCTGGTGCGAGCTGGGCAAGATAACAAAAATGCCAGAGGGGCTGGAGCCCGTCTGGCATCATTTCAAGCAGCCGGTCAGCGCCGGGGTTTAATCCGGCGCGTGGAACAGCAGGTACAAGTCGGTCAGTGAATCCGGGATGGCTTCTGCCATCCGGCTGGCCAGTTTCTCGTCGTTGCGGACTTTCTGGAAGTCTTCATCGTCGAACAGGCCAGACAGTGTCAGCATGGGCACCATCAGGTCTGCCACTTCTTCTTCATCGGCGGCTTCGAGCCATTCTTCCTCGTGATCCAGGAAGGTGTCTACGAACCCTGCGCACCAGTTTTCCAGTGCGTTCATGGGGTCGCCGTCTTCCGGCTCCGGGAGTTCCAGCGACTGGCCCATATCCAGCAGGTGGGCCATTTCCCTGGAGAGTTCGTTCACGCAGTGAGCGAAGATCTCGGGTACCCCGCCATCGGGCAGGTTATCTGCGCCGGTGGCAAGGCGGAAGATATCTTCCGCCCCGAGGCTGACCGGGCCAACGACGCTGGCGCATACCACCCCGTGCAGTCCGAAGAAGTCCAGGGCGTCGTCGCCCCAGGGCTCGGCGAAGAGGATGTCTTCCAGCGCTTCGATGTCCGAATTGGTCAGCATAATCAATTACCCCCCGGCCTGCTTTTCAGCTTCGGCCTTTTTAGCTTCTTCGGCCGCTCGCTGACGCTTGCGGACCTCTCTTGGATCATTGTAAGCGCGGCCTGGAGTTACCGGTACGTCTTCCGGCTTGGCCTGGGCTTCGGGAGCTGGCTCTTCGGCCTTCTCGGCCTTTGCTTCCGGCTTTTCTTCAGCCTTCACTTCAGGCTTGGACTCCGGCTTGGCTTCAGCCTTTTCCTCAGCCTTAGGCTCGGTTTTCGCTTCAGGAGCCTTGGCAGGCTCAGCCGCTTCGGCCGGCTTGCTGGTGGCTTCCGGAGCTGTCTCTGCCTTGTCGGCTTGTTCCGGCTTGTCAGCGTTATCCGCCTTTTCTGCCTTTTCTGCCTTCTCTGCAGCCTTGGGCTTGCGCGGGCGGCCGCCGGAGCGGGGTTTGCGGGCCGGCTTGTCTTCGCTGGCTTGAGGCTTTTCCTCGGCCTTGGCTTCGGTGCTTTCAGTCTGCTCAGCTTTCGCCTCAGCCTTTTCCGCTTCTGGCTTGGTCTCTTCAGCCTTGGGCTCTGCAGGCTTGGTTTCTTCAGCCGCCGGAGCCTTCTCGGGCTGCTTGGCAACCTCTTGCTTCACCTCGGCCTTGGCTACCTCAGCTTTTTTCACCTCGGCAGTATCCTGCTCGACGGCTTTTTCCGGCTGGGTGTCTTTCTGGTGCTTTTCGCTACGCTCGGCTTTACGCTCAGCCGGAGTAGACACCGGAGCCTCGGCCGGAGAACCGTCCCGGTTACGCTGACGACGCGGCTTGCGGCGCTTGTCATCGGCTACCGGCTTGTCGCTGGCCTGCTGGGGCTGCTGGCTGTCAGCCTGGTCGCGGGTTTCCTTCTGGTCTTTCTGGTCCTTCGGATCCCGCTGCGGACGGTTACGGTTCTGGCTGCGGTTCTGGGAATCCCGGCGGTTATCGCGACGGTTGTCGTTTCCGCGGTTATCCGCGCCTTTGTTGTCGGCAGACTTGTCCTGCTGACCCTGGCGACTGCCGCTACTACGGGACTGGTCGTCGCTGCGGTTGTTGCGGTTACGGCTGCGGTTGTCGTCGCTGCGGTTCTGGGAACCGCCCTGGCGGCGATCGTTGCCGTTGCGGTTACTGCTGCCACCGCCACTGCGCTGATCATCACGGGCTACGCGGGTTTTCCGGCGATCCTGGCGGGCCTGGGGCCGACGGTCGTCAGTCCGCTCGCGGGTGGTGCTGCGCTGGTTGGTGGTGCCTTCGCTTTCCGGCTGGTCGCCGCGGAAGAAGCAGGCAATCTTCTTGCCCAGTTTGCGGAACAGGCCTTCTTCCTGCTCGCGGGCTTCCTGGCTGGCTGGCGCCGCTGCCGGAGTGGGCGCAGGAGCCGCCGGGCGAATGGCTTTTACAGCGGCCTGTTCGCGTACCGGCTTTTCGGTGCCGGGCATTTCAACGACGGTTTCTTCTTCGCGCTCGTTGTACTGCTGGGCAACCTGGTGGCTGGAAACGTGTTCCGGGGTGGCTTCATCCTGGCGCAGGCGGATGATTTCGAAGTGCGGGGTTTCCATGTTGGGCACCGGGGCAACCACAACAGAGACTCCCTGGCGGGCTTCGATATCGGCCAGCTGCTTGCGCTTCTCGTTCAGCAGGAAGGTGGCCACAGAGACCGGCACCATGGCGCGGACTTCGGCGGTTTTTTCCTTGGAAGACTCTTCGTAGATCAGGCGCATGATGCTCAGGGCCAGGGATTCGATACCCCGGATGGTGCCCTGGCCTTCACAGCGCGGGCACACTTCACTGCGGGTTTCACCCAGAGACGGGCGCAGGCGCTGCCGTGACATTTCCAGCAGGCCGAAGCGGGAGATCTTGCCAACCTGAACGCGGGCCCGGTCGATTTCCAGGGCTTCGCGCATTTTGTGCTCGACTTCACGCTGGTGCTTGGCCGGGGTCATGTCGATGAAGTCGATCACGATCAGGCCGCCCATGTCGCGCAGGCGCAACTGGCGAGCGATCTCTTCGGCCGCTTCCAGGTTGGTCTGCAGGGCAGTCTCCTCGATATCGTGGCCCTTGGTGGCCCGGGAGGAGTTGATGTCGATGGATACCAGCGCTTCGGTCGGATCGATCACGATGGAACCGCCGGACGGCAGTTTTACTTCGCGCTGGAATGCGGTCTCAATCTGGCCTTCGATCTGGTAACGGCTGAACAGGGGGATTTCATCCTTGTACAGCTTGATCTTGTTTTCGAAGGTGGGCATGACGGCGCGAACGAAGCTCAGGACGTCTTCGTAAACGCTTTCTGCGTCGATCAGGACTTCGCCGATGTCCTGGCGGAGGTAGTCGCGCACGGCGCGGATGATCACGTTGCTTTCCTGGTGAATCAGGAACGGAGCCTTGCGCTCACCGGCCGCCTGGGTAATGGCTTCCCAGAACTGCACCAGGTAGTCGAGGTCCCACTGGAGCTCTTCGGTGGTACGGCCGATGCCGGCAGTACGCACAATGATGCCCATAGACTTGGGCACCTGGACGCCGTTCATGGCTTCTTTCAGCTGGGCCCGCTCTTCACCTTCGATACGGCGGGAAATGCCGCCGGCACGGGGGTTGTTCGGCATCAGCACCAGGTAGCGGCCGGCCAGGGAGATGAAAGTGGTCAGGGCTGCGCCCTTGTTGCCACGCTCTTCTTTATCTACCTGTACGATGACTTCCTGGCCTTCGGAGACCACATCTTTGATGTTGATCTTGCCTTCGATCTGGCCCGGGGACTTCTTGAAGTATTCCTTGGAGATTTCCTTCAGGGGAAGGAAGCCGTGGCGGTCGGCGCCGAAGTCGACAAAGGCAGCTTCCAGGCTGGGCTCTACGCGGGTGATGCGGCCTTTGTAAATGTTGGATTTTTTCTGTTCGCGGGTGCTGGATTCGATATCCAGGTCAAACAGCCGTTGGCCGTCTACAAGCGCTACGCGCAACTCCTCGGGGTGAGTTGCATTGATCAGCATTCTTTTCATGGAAAGAAAGGGTTCCTGTCGTTTGTTAGTGACAGAAAACCGGAGGGTTCGCATCAGCGAAGCAGGATGTGCGTGCCGCAGGCCCTGTTACAGCAGGGAGGGGCCGGCGGCCAGACGGATCATACCCTTATGGGGTGAGATCCTGTAAGTCTGAGACCACCGCCTGTGATTCGCCTGCCTGTGGGCAGGGAGAGTTCGTTCAGGTTGAGTGTCTGTTGACGCATAATATCCGTTTTCAGGTTCACACAAACTCCTGGGTCTCACGTCGTATTGGTTTGCAGACGGCCCGGGTTCGCGTGGCAATGATTCTTCGCGATGTCGCCCGACGGTTTTCCGTTCGGTTGTTTCGGCTCCCGGTCAGGTGCAGCCTCTCTGGGTCTGGCCTGTGAGTCCGGAAGTTTGTCTCCCGCCGTGCCCGGTAATGATTGGGCTTGCGGCGTTCAATCTCTTAATCAGTGTCGGTATACTGCTGCCGCTCCGGCTTCTGACCAGAGTTCGTCAGGCCGTAGACAAACGGCAGAGCACGCCGGAATATAACAGTAAAGGGCTGGTCATTCAATCCTGCATTCATCCACCGCAAAAGGTTTCCCATGGCGCGTAATTCTGGTTCCCGTAACAAGCCGTCCAGGGCTGGCAAGCCGGGTCGGCCGGGCTCTTCCCTGGCAGGGCAGGGCAGGGCTGCGGCACCTGCGCCGGCTGCCGCGCCGGCAGAGCGCACGGTGCAGAAGGGGGTGCAATGGATCAGCGTAGATGAGGATATGGCCGGCCAGCGGGTGGATAACTTTCTGATGGCCCGCTTGCGGGGTGTGCCCAAAAGCACGGTGTACCGGATTGTCCGCAAGGGCGAGGTGCGGGTTAATAAAGGGCGCGTGAAGCCGGATACCCGCCTTCAGGCCGGTGATGTGGTGCGTATTCCGCCCATGGTGCAGCAGGCCAAGGCCGAGCAGCCAAAGCCCGGTGACCGGGTGCAGGGCGTCATGGAAGCAGCCGTGGTGTTCGAAAACGATGATATGCTGGTGGTGAACAAACCTTCCGGTATTGCCGTGCATGGCGGCAGCGGTTTGAGCTTCGGGCTGATCGAAGTGCTTCGTTCTTCCCGGCCACAGGCGAAGTTCCTGGAGCTGGTGCACCGGCTTGACCGTGATACTTCCGGGCTGGTGATGGTGGCCAAGAAGCGATCGGCCCTGCGTTTTCTGCAGGATGAACTGCGGCACAAGCGGATACGTAAACACTATCATGCGCTGGTGGCGGGCACCTGGCCGGAAAAGCTGGCGCGGGTGGCCGAGCCGCTGTTGCGTTACGAGATGCCTAACGGCGAGCGCCGGGTGAAGGTGAGTGGCGAGGGCAAGGAATCGCTTACGCTGTATCGGTGTTTGCAGCGGTATGAGGGTTATTCGCTGGTTGAGGCTTCGCCGGTTACCGGTCGTACCCACCAGATCCGGGTGCATTGTGCCTGGGCGGGCCACCCGATTGCCGGAGACGACAAGTATATGGATGACGCCAGCCTGAAGGCGTTTCGTGCCGTGGGCGGTGAGCGGTTGATGCTGCACGCCCGGGCGCTGGAGTTCACATTGCCCGGTTCAGGTGAGGCAATGCGGCTGGAAGCTCCGTATGATACCCCTTTCGGCAAGCTGGTTGATGCGCTTGCCCGTCGCAGTAAAGGTAAGTTCTGATGAATGTAAAAGTAGTGATTTTTGACTGGGACGGAACCCTGATTGATTCCGTAGACCACATTGCTGACAGTCTGCACCAGGCTGCCACTGAGCTTGGGTATCCGGAACTGGAGCGTGAGGCCTACCGGGATATCATCGGCCTGGGCATGATCGAGGCTCTGGAAAAGCTGTATCCGGGGCTGACCCGCGACGAAATGCAGCGCATCCGCGATGGTTACGCAGGGTATTTCTTCCAGAAGGTGACCACCCCGCAGAACGTATTTGACGGTATGGCCGACGTGGTTACCGATATCCGGCGTTCCGGGCGCGGCTGCTCTGTGGCGACCGGCAAAAGCCGGCGCGGCCTGGCGAGGGCCCTGACCTACAGTGGCTTGGGCCCGCACTTCGATATCACCCGGTGTGCGGACGAAACCCGTTCCAAGCCGGATCCGCTGATGCTGGAGGAGATCCTGGCTTTCTACGGCTATGAGCCGGAAGAGGCGGTGATGATTGGTGATACCCGCTACGACCTGGATATGGCCCGGCGTATTGGTATGCCGTCCATTGGCGTTGAGTGGGGTGTGCACCAGCGGGATGTGCTGCAGGAATACGACCCCCACGCGGTCGTCACGTCGGTAGACGAATTGCGTCGGGTTCTGGGGCTTTAATGGTTTTGTTACCGCATTGATCGGTTAAGGGATAGCGGATGAGCGAGTGGGATTCGGACAAGCAGCCCGGCTGGGGCGATGAGCCGGCGCAACCTGAAGAAAAGGGGCAGGGTGCGTCTTCCGGTAAGAAAGGCTGGTTTGGCAAGAAGCAACCGGCTATGCCGCCGGAGTCTGGCCGGGACTGGCGGCTGATCGAGAAGCTGGTGATGTCGTTGCAGGCAGAGCAGCGACGCAGCCGGCGCTGGGGTATCTTTTTCAAGTTTCTGACCTTCGGTTACCTGTTCGCGTTGCTGTTCCTGATCCGGTCTCCTATCGGTGATGGCATGGCGGGTGCCACCGGTGCCCACACGGCATTGGTAGAAGTGAATGGCACCATTGCGGCGGATGAGCTGGCCAGTGCCGACAACCTGGTGGGTGCGCTGCGCTCGGCTTTCGAGGCCGAGAGCTCCAGGGCGGTTGTGCTGCGCATCAACAGCCCGGGTGGTAGCCCGGTACAGTCCGGATATGTCTATGACGAGATCAAGCGCCTGCGGGAAGAGTACCCGGATAAAAAGCTGTATGCGGTGATTTCCGATATTGGGGCTTCCGGTGCCTATTACATTGCTGCGGCGGCTGATGAAATCTACGCCAACCGGGCAAGCCTGGTGGGTTCTATCGGCGTGGTTGCCGGTGGTTTCGGTTTTACCGGGCTGATGGAGAAGCTGGGTGTCGATCGGCGGCTGTATACCGCTGGCGAAAACAAGGCGTTCCTCGATCCGTTCTCACCCGAGCGTGAAGGCGAGGTTGCCTTCTGGCAGAGCGTGCTTGAAAACACCCACAAGCAGTTCGTGGAAGCCGTTAAGGCTGGCCGGGGTGACCGCCTGGCCGAAAACGAAGAATTGTTCTCCGGCCTGGTGTGGAGCGGCGAGCAGGCGCTGGAGCTTGGCTTGATTGACGGGCTGGGTAGCACCTCCTGGGTGGCTCGCCAGCTGGTGGGCGAAGAAAAACTGGTTGATTACAGCCGCAACCGTTCGCCGTTCCAGGAACTGGTGGACCAGCTTGGTGTTGCGGTGGGTGAGGGTGTAGCCAGTCGCATGCTGGAGTCCCGCCTGGAGATTCGGTGAGCCAGGCTTTTCGGGTGAAGCAGCCCTGACCCGGTTTGATCAGGGCTGCAGCAGCGGATTAACGCCCAGTTCCCTGAGCAGGTCGATCAGCGCGATCAGCGGCAGGCCGATCAGGCTGTTCGGGTCTCGCCCTTCCATGCTTCGGAACAGGGCAATGCCGAGCCCTTCCATCTTGAAGCTGCCGGCGCAGTCGTAGGGCTGTTCCTTATTCAGGTAGTTTTCGATTTCTTCAGCTGTCAGTTCCCGGAAGTGGACCTCGAAAGGTTCGCACCGGGTTTTCAGGGTGCCGGTACGGGTGTCCAGTACCGCAAGCCCGGTCAGGAATCTCACGCTGTTGCCGCTGCTGAGGCCTAGTTGTTCCCGGGCCTTCCGGTGGCTGCCGGGTTTGTTCAGTAAGGTGCCGTCCGGTAGTGTGGCCACCTGGTCGGAGCCGATGATGATTGTGTCCGGGTAGTGTTCTGCCAGGGCCCGGGCCTTGCCGGTGGCCAACCGGAGCGCGAGTTGTTCGGCGGATTCGCCGGGAGCCGGCGTTTCATCAATGTCCGGGCTCGCACTGTTAAAGGGTAGCCCCAGCCTTGCCAGTAGCTCTTTGCGGTAAGGGGAGGATGAGGCGAGCAGCAGGGGCGGTTGGTTCATGAATGCCTTCTGGTTCCGGTGTATGGTGCGGTGATTCAGGCGGAAACGCCGGAGGTTATCGTAAAATACCCCTACTTAAACGGGAAGGGGTGGGTTAAAAGCGATTAAGTCTTTGACAGCAGGCGGTCTCGCCCCTAAAATTGCGCGCCTATGTCTGAAGCACCGAATGCTCAACTGCCAAAATCCGTAGACCCTAACCGGCTGGCGGAACAGAACACGACCCTGGAGGGAGTTATTCCGCTCGCGGGGCTTGTTCGTTTCTCCGAAGCGGTTCCGGGGTTGCCGGAATGCAGCGAGTGCCACGTTAAGCTTTCCTTTTATATGGATAGCGAACGTCGCCGGTTGGTGTCGGGTGAAGTATCCGCACCGGTGATACTGGAATGCCAGCGTTGCATGAATAACATGCAGACAACGCTGGAATCCCGTTTTGATTTGGGGCTTGTGCTCAACGATGAGCAGGCTCAGAGGTTGCCCAAGGCGTTGGAACCCTTCCCGATGGAAGACTACAACGCAGATTTGTGGGCCATGGTGGAAGATGAACTGTTGCTGGTTCTGCCGCCGTTCCCCCTGCATGAACGCCAGGATTGCCCGGCGAGCAAGGAACTGGAAGCACTGGAACCACAGCAGGCCACCGAGAAGCCCGAGGCAAAGAAACGCGAGGATAACCCGTTCAGTGTTCTGGCGGGCCTCAAGAACACCAAGCACTAACGTTTTCGTAATCAGGTCAGGAGCATAATCATGGCTGTACAGCAAAATCGCAAGACCCGTTCCAAGCGCGGCATGCGCCGTTCACACGATGCCCTGAGCACTGCTGCTCTGAGCACCGACGCAACTACTGGTGAAGTACATCGTCGTCACCACGTATCTCCGGACGGTTTCTACCGCGGCAAGCAGGTTGTTGAAGCTCGCGACGAGTAAGATCGTCGGGAAACTCTTCTGACCTGTGTCGCATGGACCCGTGGTGAGTAAACCAGTCACCATAGCCATTGATGCCATGAGCGGTGATCGTGGCGCTTCAGTGGTGGTCCATGCAGCGCTGGAAGCAGTGCGCGAAAATGAGGCCTTGAGTCTCGTTCTGGTAGGTATCCGGAGCGAGCTCGAGGCCTTGTTGCGTGATGGGCATGCCAGAATCCGCATTGTTGAAGCGGCGGATGTAGTGCGCATGAACGAGCGCCCTTCCCATGCGCTGCGACACAAGAAAAACTCCTCTATGGCCATTGCGCTCTCCCTGGTGCGCGACGGCGAAGCCCAGGGCTGTGTCAGTGCCGGAAATACCGGTGCGTTGATGGCTTTCGGGCGATCTATTATCCGCATGTATCCCGGCATTGAGCGGCCGGCCATTGCCAAGCTGGTTCCCTCGTTGCGGGGCCGCTGCCACGTGCTCGACCTTGGCGCCAACGTGGATTCCAGCGCCGAAAACCTCTACCAGTACGCCTTGATGGGGTCGCTGATGGCCACCGCCATCTGTAGCCTGGCCGAACCTCGCGTGGCCCTGCTGAACGTGGGTGAGGAAGAGATCAAGGGCAACGAACAGGTTCGCCTGGCCTCCCATATGCTTGCCCAGTGCGACACTCTGAACTACATAGGGTATGTCGAGGGCAACGACCTTTTCCGTGATGTGGCCGATGTTGTAGTGTGTGACGGCTTTGTAGGCAATATTGCCCTGAAGACCGGTGAAGGTGTTGCGGGGTTGTTGATTGAGCTGCTGGAGCAGGCGTTTACCCGTTCGCTCTGGGGCCGCTTTGTGGGGCTCCTGGCCAAGCCGATTATCGGCCGGCTGTTGCAGCTGATGGACCCTTCACGGCATAACGGTGCCAGTTTGCTGGGGCTTCAGGGAGTCGTTATCAAGAGCCACGGCAACGCCAACGAGCGTGCGATGCTGGCGGCAATCCGGCAGGCAGTTCGCGAAGTGGAGCTGGAAGTGCCCCGTCGCATCAACGAACGGCTCGATGACCTGATGTTATAGGTCGCCAACGGCTGCTGAGACTAAAGTCTGCCCGCATTTGCGCCCTTATTCGCGGATAATTGGCCTGAGTTGTACTATTGGCTAATCTCCACCCACCCTTCAATGACGATAAGATTCCGCCCATGAAATCAGCGTTTATTTTCCCCGGACAAGGCTCCCAGTCGGTAGGCATGCTTTCTGCTGCTGCCGAGGCGTGGCCTATGATCAGTGAAACCTTTGATGAAGCGTCTAATGTTCTGGGCTATGACTTGTGGCACCTGTGCCAGCATGGGCCGGCTGAAGAGCTGAATCAGACCATGGTAACCCAGCCTGCGTTGCTGACCGCCAGTGTCGCCTTGTGGCGCCAGTGGTGCGTGTCTGAAGGCCCGCGCCCGGACTTCGTGGCTGGCCACAGCCTGGGTGAGTACAGTGCCCTGGTGGCTGCTGAGAGCCTGGACTTCATTGAAGCTGTAAAGCTTGTTCAACTGCGCGGCGAGCTGATGCAGGATGCCGTGCCTGCCGGTGAAGGCAAGATGGCAGCCATCCTGGGCCTGGAAGACGCCGATGTGGTTGCGGCCTGTGAAGAAGCCGCCCAGGGCGACGTGGTTGCAGCAGTGAACTTCAACGCACCCGGCCAGGTGGTGATTGCCGGTTCCGCTGCGGCGGTAGAGCGCGCAATCGAGGTTTGCAAGGCAAAGGGTGCCCGCAAGGCCATGCCGCTGCCGGTGAGCGTGCCTTCCCACTGCTCCCTGATGAAAGGCGCTGCCGAGCAGCTGGCTGAAGCACTGGAAGATGTCCGCTTTAACGATGCTGTCATTCCGGTGGTTCAGAATGTGAATGCAGCCGTGGTTAAAGATGCCGATACGCTCAAGGCAAACCTCCTGAAGCAGTTGTATTCTCCGGTGCTTTGGACAGACTCTGTGCGGGCGTTGGTTGCCGAGGGCGTTAACGTGTCGGTTGAGTGTGGTGCCGGCAAGGTTCTGGCCGGGCTGGCCAAGCGCATTGACCGCCAGTTGGCGGTGAACAGCATCGAAGATCCCGATTCTCTGGCAGCCGCCCTGAAGGCGTTTGGCCAGTCCTGATAAACGGAGTTGTTTATGTCTTTGGAAGGCAAAGTTGCACTGGTAACCGGTGCTACCCGGGGGATTGGCAAGGCCATTGCCCATGAGCTGGCCCGGCAGGGTGCGGAAGTTGTGGGCACGGCTACCAGTGCTGAAGGTGCTGAATCCATTACCGAAGGCCTGAAGTCTGCTGGCTTCAAGGGCTACGGTATTGTGATGAACGTAGCCGATGCCGACAGCATCGAGGCGGGCCTGAAGCAGCTGACCGAACAGTCTGGTGCTCCGCAGATCCTGGTCAACAATGCGGGTATCACCCGTGATAACCTGTTGATGCGCTTGAAAGACGACGACTGGACGTCTGTGCTGGAAACCAACCTTTCCAGTGTTTACCGTACCAGCAAGGCCGTTTTGCGTGGTATGGCCAAGGCCCGCTGGGGCCGGATTATCAATATCAGTTCCGTGGTTGCCGGTATGGGCAACCCGGGGCAGGGCAATTATTGCGCTGCCAAGGCCGGGGTTGAGGGCTTCACCCGCAGCCTGGCCAAAGAAATGTCTAACCGCGGCATTACCGCTAACTGTGTAGCGCCCGGTTTTATTGACACCGATATGACCAAAAAACTGGACGACAAGCAGCGTGACGCTATGCTGGAAATTATTCCGGCAGGGCGTTTGGGCGAGCCGGAAGAAGTAGCTTCTGTGGTGGCTTTCCTGGCCTCTGAGGGCGCAGCTTACGTTACCGGAGAAACCATTCATGTGAATGGCGGCATGTACATGGGTTAAGCCCGTTTCGGGCTGTAGTGCAACCCCTTGTCGCACAACATGTTTAACTGAATCCCTGCTTGTTTGCAGGTAGGGTTTAAACTAAACTGGCAGCCATTGAGTTGCTTGGTTGACACTAAAGTGAGGACATTATGAGTACAGTTGAAGAGCGCGTGAAGAAGATTGTTTGTGAACAGCTGGGCGTTAAAGAGTCCGAAGTTCAGAACACATCTTCTTTTGTAGAGGATCTTGGCGCTGACTCACTGGACACTGTTGAGCTGGTTATGGCCCTGGAAGAGGAATTCGAAACTGAAATTCCTGATGAAGAGGCTGAGAAGCTGGGCTCCGTTCAGGACGCGATCGACTATATTGTCGCGCATACCTGATACTCAGTAGATCAGATAGCCAGGCTAAAAGCCGTCCTTTAGGCTTCTTGAAGGACGGCTTTTTTATTGGCTGAATATCAGCATTTCGGTTAAAAACGACACGGAATATTCAGGTGAGTGGGGTTATGAGCAAGCGACGGGTTGTCATTACAGGCATGGGGATGTTGTCCCCGGTAGGGAACGATGTCAGTACCTCCTGGAGCGCAGTGTGTGCCGGGCGCAGTGGCATTGGCCAGATCGACCGGTTCGATGCCAGCGAGTATGGCACGCGCATCGGCGGGGCGGTAAAGGACCTGGATATCGAACCCTGGCTGTCTTCCAAAGAAGCCCGCAAGCTTGACGCCTTCATTCACTATGGCCTGATTGCCGCCCAGCAGGCGGTGGACGACAGTGGCCTGGAACAGTTCGACAAGCTCGACAAGGAGCGGGTGGGCATTGCCATCGGCTCCGGTATTGGCGGCCTGGAGTACATCGAAAAGAACATTATTCAGATGGAAAAGGCCGGCCCCCGCAAGGTATCTCCGTTCTTTGTGCCGGCGTCTGTGATCAATATGATTTCCGGTAATGCGGCTATCCGGTTTGGCTACAAAGGCCCGAACATCGCCATTGTGACCGCCTGCACCACCGGTACCCACAACATTGGCTATGCGGCCCGCACCATCGCCTACGGCGATGCTGACGTGATGCTGGCCGGCGGCGCCGAAATGGCCACCACCCGTTCCGGCATTGCCGCATTCTCTTCCGCCCGTGCCCTGTCGACCCGCAATGATGAGCCGGAAAAGGCCAGCCGCCCCTGGGACAAGGAGCGCGACGGCTTTGTGTTGAGTGATGGGGCTGGCGTGCTGGTCCTGGAAGATCTGGAGCATGCAAAAGCCCGTGGCGCGACGATTTACGGCGAAGTGGTCGGCTTTGGCATGAGCGATGACGCCCATCACATTACCGCACCCCCTGCAGACGGCGACGGCGCTGCCCGGTCCATGGCCAATGCTTTGCGGGATGCGGGCCTGAAGCCGGAAGAAGTGGATTACATCAACGCCCACGGCACATCGACCCTGGTAGGGGATGTAGCCGAAGTGGCTGCTGTTAAAGCGGTATTTGGCGGCCATGCGCAAAAGCTGGCCATGAGCAGCACCAAGTCCATGACGGGCCACTTGCTGGGCGCTGCTGGTGCCGTTGAGGCCATTTTCTCGGTGCTGGCCCTGCGCGACGGCATTCTGCCACCAACCATTAACCTGGATAACCCGGATGAAGGTTGTGACCTGGACTTCGTGGCCAATCAGAGCCGCAAATCCGATGTCCGGGTAGCGCTGTCCAACTCCTTCGGCTTTGGCGGTACCAACGGTACGTTGATTTTCCGCCGTTACGAAGGCTGAGACCTCTGTGGTAAAGCGCTTCTGGGCGGATGAAACCGGTTTGCCGGCGGCAGACCGGGGCCTGGCCTACGGCGATGGCCTGTTTGAAACCATTCGTGCAGAAGGGAGCTCAGCCCCCTGGCTGGATCACCACCTGGCCCGACTGGTGCGGGATGCTGCCCGGCTGGGAATTGAGGTGCGGCTGGACGAATTGCTCGCGGCCAGCGGCGAAGCCCTCGAGCGTTACGGAAGCCCCGGGAAGGTGTGGGTCCTGAAACTGATCCTGACCCGTGGCGCGGGTGGGCGAGGCTATCGCCCGGGGGCCGGCATGGAGCCCAACCTGCTGGTTTCCTGTTCCGATGCGCCGCCGCTGCCCGATTCTGCCGGCGTGGTGGTGGAGTTCTCATCAGTACCCCTTACGGTCAATCCCTTGCTGGCCGGTATCAAATCCCTCAATCGCCTGGAACAGGTGATGGCGGCCCGGGAGCTCTCCGGTGACTGCTTTGAGGTGCTGATGGCAGATGCCGCAGGGCATATTGTCGAGGGCACCCGAACCAATCTGTTTGTACTCACCGATGAAGGCTGGATAACACCCCCCGCGAATTCCGTAGCCGTGGCGGGTGTTATGCGCCAGCTGGTTATCGAGCGCTTGCAGCAGGCCGGGGAGACGTTCCAGGAAGCACCCATCACCAGGGAACAGTTGCAGCCGGAAGTTTGCCGGGGCCTGTACCTCACCAACAGCGTGCTCGGGGTAGTGAGGGTTCGCAACCTGGCGGGCCAGGATTTGCCTGCAGAGCGGTGCCTTGCGACAATCTGCCGTCTCTCCACAACTTTGGAATAATGCGTGTGTTCAGGAAGTTACTGATTCTGATTGTGGCCCTCGCGGTTCTGGCGGCGGCTGGCGCTGGTTTGTGGCTATGGCAGGGCCTGCAGACCCTGAAGCAACCGGTTGCCCTGGATGAGCCGGTGTTGTTCAGTGTAGAGCAGGGCACATCCTTTGGCCGGCTGGCGCAGAAGCTGTCGGACGACGGCCTGGTCAGCGATCCGCTCTGGTTAAAGCTATACGGCCGCCTGAACCCGGAACAGACCCGGATCAAGGCTGGTGACTACGAACTGCAACCGGGGATGACACCACTGGCCATGCTCGACACCATGGTAGAGGGCAAGGTGAAACTCTGGTCCGTCCAGTTTATTGAGGGCTGGACCTTCTCTGACATGAGAACCGCCCTGGCCAACTCCAGACGGCTCCGGAAAGAAACCACAGACTGGACTGACGAGCAGGTTATGGAAGCCGTTGGCGCCGAAGGCCAACACCCTGAGGGTTGGTTCTTCCCGGATACCTACATGTTCAGTGGCAGCGAGACCGACCTGGATATCCTCAAACGCGCCTATAAGCGGATGACGGCTGTCCTTGAAGAAGAGTGGGGGAACCGGGAAGAAGGCTTGCCCTATAGCTCCCCCTACGAAGCATTGATCATGGCCTCGATTGTCGAGCGGGAAACCGGTGTAGCCTATGAGCGGCAGCAGGTGGCCGGTGTGTTTGTGCGCCGCTTGCAGAAAGGCATGCGCCTGCAGACCGACCCGACGGTGATCTACGGCATGGGTGACAGCTACGATGGCCGTATCCGTACCCGGGACCTGCGTGCCTACACTCCCTATAACACCTACCGGATTGACGGCCTGCCACCCACGCCCATTGCCTTGCCCGGCCGGGATTCGGTACATGCCGCCTTGCACCCGGACGACGGCGACGCCCTGTACTTCGTAGCCCGTGGTGACGGCAGCCACACGTTCTCCCGCACCCTGGCCGAACACCAGAAAGCGGTCCGGGAGTTCCAGCTGAACCGCAGAGAAGATTACCGATCCTTCCCGGCACCGGATGCCGGCGCAGATGACAACGAGGAAAACTGATGGCTGCCAGAGGCCGCTTTATTACCTTTGAGGGCACCGAGGGGGTTGGTAAATCCACCCAGTTGCAGAACGCGGCAGACACGCTGACATCGCTGGGGATTGATGTGGTGGTTACCCGGGAGCCGGGTGGCACGCCCATGGCGGAAAAGATCCGGGAGCTGTTGCTGGCCCCCAGGGAAGAACCGGTGCATGAAACCACCGAACTGCTGCTGATGTTCGCCGCCCGTGCCCAGCACCTGCACAACCGGATTCTGCCGGCACTGGCCGCAGGCAAGTGGGTGCTGTGTGACCGCTTTACCGATGCCACCTTCGCGTATCAGGGAGGGGGCAGGGGGGTGCCTGAGGAGCGCATAGCGCTGCTGGAAACCCTGGTGCAGGGCGATGTGCGGCCGGACCATGTTGTCCTTCTGGACGCACCGGTAGAAACCGGCATGGCCCGCGCAAAGAAGCGGGGCGAACTGGACCGGTTCGAGCAGGAAGAACTGGCCTTTTTCCAGCGGATTCGCGATACCTACCTGGCCCGGGCGACCGCTGCACCCATGCAATACCATGTTGTGAATGCCGCCTTGCCCCTGGCGCAGGTTTCGGAAAGTGTGACGGGATTGCTGTCGGCCCTTGCCCGCGTTGATAGTTGATTTCGTGCACTTTCTGTCGCGATCTGCTTTAATTGCAACACATTCTCGATTAAAGGCGTGCAGCTTGAATGCTTGACGCAAAGCTTCTGAAACTGCCGGTCAATTCACACCAACACCATCACGAACATCACCAGATTGTGGTGGGCGTGCGTGGCGCTGCCGAACTGAGTGTCGACGGCGTGGGTTCGTTTCTGGACACCTGGAAAGCCTGCCTGGTGCCAACCGAAGCCCGGCACGACTACTGCGGGGACCACGAGAACCACGTGCTGGTGATTAACCTGGACCCGCTGAGCCCTGTCCTGGATTCCCCGGCCCATGCCGACTACGAACGCATGGCCGGGGTCTTCGAGAAGCCCCGCACTATCCAGATGGACAACCGGCTGCAGGGCCTTGTGCAGTTTGCCGCCGGAGAATTCGACCGCTCCCCAGATAACGAACCCCTGCACCGGCACCTTGCGGCCAGTATCCTGTATTCCATGGCCGACCGGATTGTAGACGGGCAGGCCACCCGTGCCAGCCGGCACAGCATCAGCCCTGACGCCATTCGCCGGTATATCGTCGATAACCTGCACCGGAAGATCACCGTGCAGGACCTGGCCCGGGAAGCCTGCCTGAGTACCAGCCGTTTCCACGAAGTGTTCCGAGAAGTGTCGGGCATTACCCCGCATCAGTTTCTGATACAGACCCGACTCGACCAGGCCGTGCGCCTGTTGTCGTCAACGTCCCTCTCGGTGTCTGAAATCAGTTACCGGACCGGCTTTTCCTCCCAGAGCGCACTCACCAATGCCCTGCGCAAATACAAGGGAACGACCCCGTCCCGGTTACAGATTGGTGACCGGGTAGCCTGATCTGCCCGTAAAGCCGACAGTCCCGTAGGATTGTGCAAAACAATCGTAGGATTTTGTAAGCCGGGAATCCGTAGTAATACTAACTTATAGCGTCTGTATTCCCGCCTTGCGGAAGCAGGGTAGGCGATTGTCGCAAACCAGCGGCGGTCGACTATAGTGAAGGAGTATCCGTGCGGGTAAGTCCCGCTCCAGTCAGGAAGATTTCAGGTAAACAAGAAAAACAGTGCAGTCCGCAGGCCGCGTGCCGGCGCTGTGCGCTGAGAGCGGACCGAGGTCCGACTCACTTAAACCGGAGGGGCCTTATGGCTATTGGCGTTTGGATCAGTCTATTTGCGTACTTTGCAATCATGATTGCCATTGGCATTTATGCAATGCAGAGATCTACGTCTTCATCTGAAGATTACATGCTCGGTGGGCGGGCACTCAGCCCGAAAGTAGCGGCACTGTCTGCCGGTGCTTCCGATATGAGTGGCTGGTTGCTTCTGGGTCTGCCCGGGGCATTGTATGTATCCGGTCTGGCTTCAGCCTGGATCGGTATCGGCCTGTTTGTGGGCGCATTCTTTAACTGGGTTCTGGTGGCACCCCGCCTGCGGGAACAAACCGTTCACTACGGTAACGCCATCACCATCCCGTCTTTCCTTGCAAACCGGTTCCCGACTCAGGCTCTGTCCCTGAGAACCGTGTCTGCCATTGTTATCGTGATCTTCTTTGCGGTTTATACCGCATCTGGCCTGGTTGCCGGCGGCAAGCTGTTTGAAAGTGCCTTTGCCGGCATCTTCAACTTCGGCGGCCTGAGCGATTATGCAGTGGGTATTGTAATCACCCTCGGCGTGGTTCTGGCCTACACCGTAGTAGGCGGCTTCCTGGCAGTGAGCATGACCGACTTCGTGCAGGGCTGCATCATGATGCTGGCACTGGTGATCATGCCGGCAGTTGTGCTGTTCGGTGAAGGTGGCGGTGGCTTTGCTCAGGCGTCCCAGACCTTGAATGAAGTTGATCCGACCTTGCTGTCCTGGACAGAGGGGCTCACCTTTATTGGCTGGCTGTCGGCTGTCACCTGGGGCCTGGGTTATTTTGGCCAGCCGCACATCATCGTGCGCTTCATGGCAATCCGCTCCCTGAAAGACGTTCCGACCGCCCGTAACATCGGTATGGGCTGGATGGGTATCTCCCTGATCGGTGCCATCTCACTGGGTATCTTCGGCCGTGCCTACGCCGTTCGTAACGGTATGGACATCGCAGACCCGGAAACCATCTTCATCATCCTGTCTGACCTGCTGTTCCACCCGCTGATCACCGGCTTCCTGTACGCAGCCCTGCTGGCGGCGGTCATGAGCACCATCTCCAGTCAGCTGCTGGTATCGTCTTCCTCACTGACAGAGGATTTCTATCGCCTGTTCCTGCGCAAAGAAGCGACCGACAAAGAGTGCGTAAACGTCGGCCGTGCCTGCGTTGTAGCCGTTGGCCTGGTGGCGGCAGTTATCGCCTCTGACCCGAACTCACAGGTTCTGGCCCTGGTCAGTAACGCCTGGGCAGGCTTCGGTGCCGCCTTCGGCCCGCTGATCCTGCTGTCCCTGATGTGGTCCCGCACCAACGGCGCCGGTGCCATTGCCGGTATGGTCGTGGGTGCTGCCACGGTAATGATCTGGATCTCCCTGGGCTGGAACGGCAGCTTCATGGGTGGCCCGGGCGTGTATGAAATCATCCCTGGTTTCGTTGCCGCCTTCATTGCCATCGTAGTGGTCAGCCTGGCCACCAAGGATTCTGGCGAGTACCAGCATATCCAGCGGTAACAGAATCCACTGATCAAAATCAGTGTTCTGACAAGGGCTCCCTGCGGGAGCCCTTTTTTTGTTTGCCCGGCGAAGCCGGCAAACCCGGCCATCTGAAAGAAGGTGGCGTCACCCCGACTGAGGGGAAGACAATCCGACTGGCAAGGGCGTCACTGGCCAACGGTGGGGTCTGAAGGAAGCCATAGGAAGTTAACGGTACACAACGCAAGTGAACCTGCTTCGGCAGCCCAGGTGGGTTAGCGTG
>NZ_JBSXOP010000080.1:0-4566 GCF_056859535.1 Marinobacter sp. L-46 | reverse complement strand
CCAATGGGGGAAAGGGGGAGTTGTGCCTGAATGCCGGAAACTGGCTAAATAATCGCCAACTTCGACCATGACCACTCGGATCTGGCACTACCAGGCTTGGTCTGCGAAGGTTGTTGGAGCACTATGAGAAATCCGGGCTAGGGCCTGCCCTCGGGGGTCTATGATGATCAGCTTAGTGCCATTGCGTGCTGCCTGCTTGAAGTAGGTGGCCGCCACCGGGTGGTTCACCGCCGGGTTGCAGCCGGTGAGGATCACCACGTCGGCCTGAAGCGCCTGCATAAAGGATGCGGTGACTGCTCCAGACCCCAGACACTCCATCAAAGCCGCCACGGAGCTGGCGTGGCAGAGCCGCGTGCAGTGATCAACGTGGTTGGAGCCAAAACCGGTGCGCACCAGTTTCTGGAACAGCCAAGCTTCTTCGTTGGAGCACTTGGCGCTGCCGAAGCCGGCCAGCGCATCCGGTCCGTGTCGTGTTTTAAGTTGGGTTAATCCGCTTGCTGCAAGATCCAGGGCCTCTTCCCAGCTTGCCTCGCGAAAGTGGGTTAACGGATTGGCGGGATCAAAGTCAGGGTCGAGCCCTTTGGGCACACCTGCCCGGCGGATCAGCGGCCGGGTGAGCCGAGCTGGGTGCGACGGATAATCAAAGCCGAAACGCCCCTTAACACAGAGCCGGCCCTGGTTTGACGGCCCATCTTTGCCTTCCACAAAAAGGATGCGGGCACGATGCTCGCCTGTTTCCGTTTCGGCAGGCGCAGGTTCGTTCTTCACGTGATAGGTCAGTTGGCAGCCCACACCGCAATAGGGGCAAACGGAATCCACAGTGCGATCAGCGGTGGCGGAGTCTCCGCGGCCCTCGACATCAATCAAGGTGGCGGGCATCAGGGCCCCGGTCGGACAGGCCTGCACACATTCGCCGCACGCAACGCAGGTGCTGTCGCCCATGGGGTCATCAAAATCAAACACCACTTTGGACGCAGCACCACGGTGCGCCAGGCCTATAACGTCGTTGCCCTGCACTTCGCGGCAGGCACGCTCGCACAAGCCGCAGGTGATGCAGGCGTCCAGATTGACGTTCATGGCAGAATGAGTGGTGTCATGGCCCCGGGCGTGGGCCAGAGACTCCAATCTCGGCGCCACATGGTGAACCGTGGGCTCGTTGCGCTCTGAACGGGCCGGGAGACGTTGACGCACAGCACCGGCATCAATGGCCAGTTGATCCGCCATTTCCCATAGATGGCTTGAACGATCGGGGCTGCTATCTCGCTCAGGTTGATCGGCCAGCAGCAATTCCAGCACCGCTCTCCTGGCATCCTGGGCACGGGCGGAGGCTGCGCTTCGCACCACCATGCCGGGCGCGGCCTCGCGGATACAGCTTGCGGCAAGTACCCGTTCGCCTTCCACTTCCACCATGCAGGCGCGACAATTGCCATCCGCGCGGTAACCCGGCGCGTCTTTGAAGCACAGATGCGGAATGGTCTCGCCGGCGCGCCGGGCCACCTGCCACAGGGTTTCACCGGGGTAGGCCTGAACTTCCACGCCATCCAGTGTCAGGGTAAAGCTTGTCGTTGCATTGCTCATGGCTGTTTTCAATTCGCTCATGGCTGCCTCCCCTAACCTTTGGCGATCAGGTTGCGGCTGACCAGTTCGCTGTGGAAGTCCCGCAGCAGGCTCAGCACCGGATTAGGGGCCGCCTGGCCCAGACCGCAGATAGAAGCATCCGCCATCACCCTGGCCAACTGCCGGAGCGTCGCCTCATCCCAGGTATCGCGCTCAAGCAGCGTGAGCATCTTCTCTGTGCCCACCCGGCAGGGCGTACACTGCCCGCAGGACTCATCGGCGAAAAAACCCAGAAGGTTGGACGCCGCGGCGGCCAGATCGTCCTGATCCGACAGCACGATCACAGCTGCAGAGCCGATAAAACAGCCATGCTCCTGCAGCGTGTCGAAATCCAGGGGTATGTCGGCTTTGCTGGCCGGCAGTATGCCGCCGGAAGCCCCGCCAGGCAGATAGGCCCGGAGCCGGTGCCCTTCCGCCATGCCGCCGCAGTATTCCTCGATCAACTCGTTGAGGGTGATGCCCGCAGGGGCAAGATGAACCCCGGGCCTCGCGACCCGTCCGGAGACCGAAAAGCTCCGAAGGCCGCGACGACCATGCCGCCCCTGGCTGGCAAACCAGTCGGCGCCCTGGGCATGGATGCGAGGAATCCAGTAAACCGTCTCGACGTTATTCACCAACGTGGGCTGACCAAACAGCCCTTTCTGCGCAACAAACGGCGGGCGATGGCGGGGCTTGCCGGGCTTGCCCTCCAGGGACTCGATCAGGGCGGATTCCTCGCCGCAGATGTAGGCGCCCGCACCACGGCGCAGGATGACAAAGCCCTGCTCCACAATGGCGGCTGCTTCCAGCTCCGCAATGGCATCTTTCAACACACGGTGCAGGCCGGGATATTCATCCCGCAGGTATATGTAGAGAGCCTTCGCCTCAACCCCCCAGGCGCTGACCAGCGCACCCTCGAGGAATCCGTGGGGTTCACGTTCCAGGTAATAGCGATCTTTGAACGTGCCCGGTTCACCCTCGTCGGCGTTGATCACCGCATAGCGTGGCCCCGGTTCCGCCCGCACGGCCTGCCATTTGCGGAAGGTGGGGAAACCGGCGCCGCCGAGGCCGCGAAGGCCCGCATGCTCAAGTTCCTTCTCCAGCGATTCGATGCTCACCCGGCCTTCGCGGCAATCGGTAAGCAACTGATAACCGCCAGCCGAACGATAATCCGACAGACGTTGCCAGAAAACCTCCTCTGGCTGAATCCGCCCCTGCTCTACCGCGGCCTCAACGGTCTGGGCGTTGGCATTCAGCACATGGTGATGCCCTACACCTACAACCGGCGCGGTGTCACAGCGGCCCATGCAGGGCGCTCGCTGTACCCTCACCGTGGCGGGATCAGCTCCATCAGATAGCGCTCGATGCAATGCCTCCGCTCCTGCCAAACGACAGGAAAGCGAGTCACACACCCGCAGAGTTATCCCGGGCGGTGGCGTTTGTTCGCCGTGAATGACATCAAAATGGGCATAGAAAGTGGCCGTCTCATAAATGGCGGCCATGGGCAGATTCATGAAGGTCGCAAGGGCCCGGAGACGGGGCATGGTCAGGTAACCGTAGGTGTCCTGCAGTGCATGAAGGTGCTCGATCAGGCGATCGCGGTGTCGCAATGACGGATCGACACCTTCGTCACCGAGCAGGCCCCGCAGCTCCGACATTACAGCCGGTTCCAGTTGACGGCCACGAAGGGCTGAGCGCCGGCGTTTGAGCTTTTGTTCGTTTGAACTCATTGTTGTTTTACCAGGCCCGGGGTATAGAAAGTGGCTTCTTGGATCTGCGGTGTTCGCCGTTGAATAGATTACGCTTATCGAGGCAAACTACTCAAGGATTCAGCCATCGCTGCGGAAGGGTTCTGACTTCCGGTGAGTCGATGACCAGGCCGATCACCTCTTTAGCGAGCGCCATGCGGATTCCGCAAATTCTTTTCGGTACTCCTGAGGTGATGTCTTTACCCGGCCAGACAGCCAAGCCCTGCAATAGTTTTCCGACGGACCTATGATGAGAGAGAAGAGCATCTCGAAGGGCTGGACAATGTTGATATCGCCCTTGCCCAAACCAATTAACTGCTCTTTCAGCTTCTGGTAATTCTGGATATTTCGATCCTTCAGTTCCTGCTGAAATGGTCCCTTAGCCAATGGGGAACGTGCCTGATAAAGGAATCTGGCCCATTCGCGGTTGGCCGCCACCCAGTCCAGATAGCTCTCGATAATGCAAAACACCGCCTCGCGCAGATTGTTTGCCCCGGCCAACTCTCGCTCCAGTTGCTGTCGCTGATCATCCATGGCCGCAAAAAAGAGCGCACTCAGGATGCCCTCTTTGTTCCCGAAGTGATGGTAAATCGCCCCCACACTGGTGTCGCATCGGGCTTTGATGGCATCGATAGTTGTCGCTTAAATGGATCGACAATGGAAAAAACCCTAATAACCTGTGAAGACGGCTATAGGCTCACCGGGCACTTTTTCAGGCCAGCCACAGAGTCACCTCGCGGTGCCGTCCTGCTCTCCCCGGCCACGGGGTTTCGGCACCAGGTCTATTTCAATTTTGCCACCATGTTGAGCGAACAGGGCTTTGCCGTGCTGGCGTTTTCCAACAGGGGCATCGGGGACTCCCGCAACGATACCCCCCTGGCGGAACTCTCTGCCGACCTGGTGGACTGGGGGACCCTGGATTTGCCGGCAGCGCTGGACCAGCTGATCGCCCTGGCCCCGAACCTGCCGGTGACCCTGGTGGGCCACAGTGCCGGTGCGCAGTTGATCGGTTTGATGCCCAATTTCGCCCAAATTAACCGCTATGTTCTGATTGCTGCATCATCGGGGCATTTCAACAACCGTAAGCGCCAATAAACCAGCACCTACTTTCGGTTACCAAGATTGCCCACACTGATTTCCTCGTCAACCCAGGAGAAATCAGTATGACACACATCGAACGCAGACGGCTCTGGCAGCAACGTATCGAAGACTGGCAGGCATC
>NZ_JBSXOP010000079.1:0-26685 GCF_056859535.1 Marinobacter sp. L-46 | reverse complement strand
TTCCAGAAGTTGCTCGAAACGGACCAGTTGATCGGCAATGTCCTTGCAGCCGGCCTGAACCGCGTCGGCAGGCATGTCCGAAATGTCTTCCCAGTTGCGTTCCGCCGATTTGGCATAGGTAGCAGCCGGTGTGGCGTGGGTAATGCGCGCGGTGGAGACCACACCGGTGGATAAACCCTTGATTTCCGCAAGTTCCAGGGCCGTTACTACTTCATTGCCTGCGACCGTGCTGCAATCACCCCGCTGGACATCCTCGTCCACGCCCAGAACACCCGCATCGGTTTTCAAACCTGACATCATGGCGGTCATGGTGCCTGCTGAATCCGGAACCTGGGCGTCGGTGTTGTAGGTTTTCACGAGTGTCGAGAAGGGAAAGCTTTCAAAGCTCAGCAGATTTTCCTCGCCGGGACGGCCCTGCCTCTGGCCTTCCAGAATGCGCGCAGCGGTAAGGGTGGACACCCCCATGCCATCGCCCACAAACAGAATGACGTTTTTCGCCTTATCCGAGGACTTCAGGGAGAGCTTCTGCTGAAGCTGTGCCTCGGCGCCACTAAACCAGCCATTGTCCTTTTGTGAGGTCGGTAGTACCCCTGCGAGGACACTGGCGGACAATGCCAGCCCGATTGCCACCGGAACTAACGTTCTTTCCAGATTCATAGCGCACATCCTTTCAACGGTGTTGTTGTCTGCCACTCCGGTACAACCTGTTCATCGAACAGAATTCCGGATCGACTCCGCTAAAAAGATAGGGGTTCGTTATGACGTTAATCCTGCATTTGTGTTACTCAGGCATGAAGGTTGCCTGGCAGCTTCAATACGTTCCTCCCCGGGACGCTGGCCAGGACCTGCCGGCGCGGACAGAGACGCGCCGGCGGAAATCCGAGCGTTATTGAGTAGCCTCCTCCATCCTGTCACCCGCTTCTTCGGCGGCATCGCCCATCTCCTCGGCTGCGTTTTCCGCGCCTTCCTGTAACTCGCCCATGGCGCTTTCGTCCTGCCCTGTGGCTTCTTCATAGGATTCCTCTACGGAGTCGGCGGCGTCATCCATCATTTCACCGGCGTTCTCCCCGGCCTGCTCGAAATCGGCACCTTCATCGCTTTCTGAACTGCAGGCAGCCAGGCCGAGTGTCATCAGTAGAGCCAGTGCGCTCCACGTGAGCTTGTTCATACCATATCCCTCTGTTGGTAAGTATTTACGACGCAAACAGCCTAGAGCGGTTCACCTGCACAGGCAATTACCGGGCGATTACCCTTTCGTTAGCCGCTGGCCGTCGATCATGATCACATGCTCAACACCAAGCACCTTGCCGGAGCCAAGTACCAGAAAATCATGGCCGGCCCGGCTCAGAACGTCCCGAATGTTTTCATGAACCAGGCAAACCTGCCCGTTGGTATCCTGGTAGATAATCTCGGCCAGCCGTCGCCCCTGGACATACTCCACAAGCATTTCCCGAACCGGCAAAGACACAGTCTCTGGTGAGGGGGTTGCAGCACTCATGTTCCATCGTCCCTGTTGTTTTTGTTTTGCAGAAGTCTGGACCACAAATCCCGAATCCGCCAACCGGGGCCGAATTGTCATGTCAGGCCACCTTCCGATGACATTCGTCAAAATTGTTGCATTGCCCGATTGTCCGACATAAATTGAGGACAACCAAGAACAAAACGGAGATCCCTGATATGAACGCCAAGGCCAATCAAGCAGTCGGGCAACAACCGGCCAATTCCACTCCCGCCTCCGGTGAAAAAGACTGGAAAGATCCCAAGCGTTACCTGTGGCTGCTGGGCCCTGCCCTGCCTGGTATCGGCCTGGCCGCTTTGACCGGATACGCGCTGGCGCCCAGGAAGCTGAAGGCACTGGCGTGGACCGGGCCGGCACTGGTGCACGGCATTATCCCGGCGCTGGACCGGGCAATCGGGGAAGACAAGAGCAACCCGCCGGAATCCGCCGTGCGGTCTCTGGAGCGGGACAAGTACTACGACCGGATTGTAAAAGCCTTTATTCCTACCCAGTACGCCATGACGGTTATGGGTGCCTGGCTGGCCAGTCGCAAGAAAACCCCGATCGAAGACAAGATCGGCCTGACCCTGACGGTGGGCGCAATCAACGGTGTGGGCATCAACACCGCCCACGAGCTGGGCCACAAATCCAACAAACTGAACAAGTTGATGGCCATGGCGGCACTGGCGCCGACCGGCTACACCCACTTCGTGGTTGAGCACAATTTTGGTCATCACAAGCGGGTTGCCACGCCGGAAGACCCGGCCAGCAGCCGGATGGGCGAGAGTTTCTGGAAGTTCCTGCCGCGCACGGTGTTTGGTGGCATGAAGTCCGCGGTGAAGATCGAGAAGGCGCGGCTTGAGCGCAAGGGCAAGGGTTTCTGGAGCCTGGACAATGAGTTGCTGCAGGGCTGGGCCATGAGTGCCGGGCTCTTTGGTGCAACTACGCTGGCCTGCGGCCCGAGGGCGGTGCCGTTCCTGGCGGCGCAGGCGGTATATGGGGCCAGTCTGCTGGAGAGTGTGAATTACATTGAGCACTATGGCCTGCTGCGCCAGAAGGACAAGAACGGCAAGTATGAACGCACCCAGCCCGAGCACAGCTGGAACAGCAACCATGTGGTGACCAATCTGTTCCTGTATCAGTTACAGCGGCACTCTGACCATCACGCCCATCCAACCCGGAGTTATCAGGCCCTGAGGCATTTCGAGAAGGCGCCGCAGTTGCCGGGTGGTTATGCGTCGATGTTGTTGCCGGCTTACCTGCCACAGTGGTGGTACGAGACGATGGATAAGCGGGTGATTGATCACTACGAGGGGGATCTGTCGAAGATCAACTGGGATCCGGATCGTAAGGACGAGCTGATGGCCAAGTATGCGGATTATGCTGCGAAAGTGGCGGCTGAGGCCTCTGCCCGAAAAGCAGGAAGCAAAACTGAGTCTGAGGCTGCCTGAGATCTGACTGATTTATTGGCTTGATTGCCGGCCCTAGCCTGTCGGTTATGGTGCCGGCTGCGGGTTGGGGCCACCCTTCCGGGAGACGCCGTGAACCCATCCATGGGGGCTTGAGCGCAGCATCCCTGCTGCGCACACTCCCGGAAGGGTGGCCCCAGCCCGCTGCTTGTGCTTCTGTGGGATAGTCGTTGATCCTACGATTCGCTACGGACGAGATTTTGAATGACGGGCCAATCCAGCTATTTACCTTTGAACACCGCTTCCCTTCTCTCCAGGAATGACTGGATTCCTTCTTTTACGTCTTCGCTGGCCATGACCGGACGTAGTTCCGGGAACAGGCGCTCCTTGGCCGCTTCCTGGCCTTCTGAAACGGCAATCTTGGACGACTTCAGACTGCCCTGAACGCCTAACGGGGCCGCTTTGGCGATCTTTTCAGCGATTTCCATCGCTTTGTTGAACTGTTCCCCGGGCTCCACCAGTTCCTGAATCAAGCCCCACTGATACGCCTGCTCGGCCGTCCATTCGTCGCCGGTTAGCAGGTAGCGCTGGGCGTTGCCCCAGCCGATTTCCCTTTGCAGACGGATGGTAGCGCCGCCGCAGGCGAAGATGCCGCGTTTGACTTCCAGCTGGGCGAAGCGGGTGCCTTTGGCGGCCACGCGGATGTCGGTGTTGAGCATCATTTCAACGCCACAGGTGAAGCAGATGCCCTGGGCGGCAAAGACTACCGGCTTGGTAAGTCCCTCGCCTGTGATATGGAACGGATCAAGTTCACCTTCGCCGGGTTCGATACCCTTACCGTTAGCGAATACGCCGGCCCAGTCGTCCAGTTGCAGGCCGCTGGTGAAGTGGTCACCTTCGGCGTACATCACGGCGACGCGCAGTTCGGGGTCGTTCTGGAGCTGGTAATAGGCGGCAGCGATTTCGTGGTACATGGCCCGGTTCATCGCGTTCATTTTTTCCGGGCGGTTCAGGCCGATCTTCAGGATGTGACCCTGTTGTTCTACGTTTACCAGTGGCATTTTTCGAGTCCTCTAATTTGGGAACCTAGCCTGTTTGTTTGGGTGCTTGCACGATCAACGGGTAGAGCTTTCCGGGACACGCTGTGAATACGTCCCTGTACGCTTGACTGCAGCATCCCTGCTGCAGACAGTCCCGGAAAGCTCTACCCGTCGCTCGTGCCTCAAACTTGGCAGTAATGTTTAAATATTCAGGGCTGCTTTTGGTCAGTTTTTGATGACTTAAACCCTACGTCTGCAGAGCCTGCGAAATGCACCAGTGCTCGGGCGCGTTCGGCCGGTGGGCCTTTCCGGGACCGTTGAGGGCCATGGACGGCCCGAAACGAGCCTACAGGGACGTACTCGTGGGCGTGTCCCGGAAAGGCCCACCGGCCGAACGTGCTTACCACCAAAACAGGCAGGCTACGAACAGGACCAAGACTCCAGAGCTAGAACCAATCGGCCTTCATGTTCAAGCACGTATCATCCTGATTGCGAAGCAGCACCAGATCCTGGGCCACAGTAGGTAATTCCCAGTGGAAGAAGTACTGGGCGGCCTGGAGTTTGCCCTGGTAGAAGTTGCGTTCGCTGTCGCTGTTGGCTGAAGCCAAGGCATTGGCAGCCGCATTAGCCTGCCGCAACCACATCCAGGCGACGATGATGTGCCCGAACAGGTGCAGGTAGCAGCTGGCATTGGCCAGGGTTTTGTCGACTTCGCCGCCCATCAGGGATTTGCCCAGGCTCTGGGTGACTTTCACCGCCTGCTGCAACGTCTCACTCAGAGACAATGCCCACTGCTGGCAGCGGTCGGTGGTGGCCGCCTGCAGATCCACCTGCATTTCCTGCATCAGCAGCTGCAGGCCATGGCTCTGGTCCTGCCAGATTTTGCGGCCCAGCAGGTCCAGGGCCTGGATGCCGTTTGTGCCTTCGTGGATCGGGTTCAGGCGGTTGTCGCGCCAGCATTGTTCAACCGGGTATTCCCTTGTGTAACCAGCGCCGCCATAAACCTGGATCGCCAGGTCGTTGGCCTTGGGGCCGTACTCAGAAGGCCAGGCTTTGATCACCGGGGTGAGCAGGTCCAGCAGTTTGCCGGCTTCCATTCGCTTTTGTTCATCCGGGTGGGTGTGCTGGTCGTCCATCAGGCGGGCGCCATACAGGCACAGGGCCAAGCCGCCTTCGCTGTAGGCTTTCTGGGCCAGCAGCATACGGCGCACGTCGGCGTGGTCGATGATGGGCACTTGCGGGCTTTCGGGGTTCTTTTCGCTGGCTTTGCGGCCCTGCAGGCGGTCTTTGGCGTATTCCAGGCTGTGCATGTAGCCGCGGTAACCGATCACCGCCGCGCCGAAACCGACGCCGATGCGGGCTTCGTTCATCATCTGGAACATGTATTTCAGGCCCTGATGAGGCTCGCCCACCAGGTAACCATGGCAGGGAGCATCGTCGCCGAAGCTGAGGGCGGTACTAGTGGTGCCGCGGTAGCCGAGCTTGTGAATCAGGCCTGCCAGGCTGACGCCGTTGCGTTCGCCGGGGTTGCCGTTTTCGTCCACATGGAATTTCGGGACGATAAACAGGGAGATGCCTTTCACACCGGCCGGAGCGCCTTTGATCTTGGCCAACACCATGTGAACGATGTTTTCGGTGATGCTCTGCTCGCCACCGGAGATGTAGATTTTGGCACCTTTGATCAGGTAGTGGCCGTCGTCGGTGGGCGTGGCGGAGGTGCGGATGTCCGCCAGGCTGGAGCCGGCGTGGGGCTCGGTGAGCGCCATGGTGCCGCTGTAGCGGCCGCTGAGCATGTTGGGCAGGAATTTGGTTTTCTGTTCTTCGTTGCCGAACACGCGGATGAGGTTGGCGGCGGCGGTGGTCAGGAACGGGTAGCCTGCGGTGCCGGGGTTGGCGGCGGTGAAAAAGCCGTTGCAGGCCGCCATGACAGATTCCGGCAGTTGCATGCCTCCGAGGTCGTAGTCGTAGCGGCCGGCGAGGAAGCCGGCTTCGGCGTAGGCGTCGAAGGCCTGTTTGACCTCAGGGAGCATTTCTACCTGGCCGTTGACGAACCTGGGTTCGTCTTTGTCTGCCGCGCTGTTGTGGTTGGCGAATTTTCCTTTCGCCATCTTGTCAGCGGTTTCGATGACGGCGTCGAAGGTGTCTTTGCTGTGTTCGCTGAAGCGCTCGCGCTGGGTGAGGGCTTCGGTGTCCATGACTTCGTAAAGCTGAAAGGCGAGGTCGCGGCGGTCGATCAGGGTGTCGGTCATTCTGGGTCTCCTGTTTATTGCCGTTAGCCTCTCACAACCACTACACTGGTTGGAATTGTCATTTTTGACTTATTCTTGGTTGAATCCGCTAACCTTTGTTCTGACAAGACGGCCACTGTCGTGGGTATTGCCTTCCGGGAGACGCCGTGAAGCCGTGCAGGAGCCAGCTTTTGAAAACCGTCACCATCATCGGCTTCAACGGTGCGTTAGCCAGCGCTATCACAGGGATGATCGACCTGTTTCGCCTCGCCGGGGTGACCTGGGCACGTATTCACGGGGAGCAGCCTTCTGCACAGTTCAGAACCCGGCTGCTGACCGAGAACGGTGAGCCCTGCCAGTGCATCAATGGTGTGACAATTCTGGCCGATGGTTCCTGGCAGGGTGTTGATGATCTGGGTGCAGATGACGTGCTGATTATTCCGACCATTGGCGCGCCCATTGATGAAATTCTGAAGACAAACAACCCTTTGATTCAGTGGCTTTCACAGTTTCAGGACGCAACTCCCGGCGATGTCCGCGTAGCAAGTAACTGCACCGGGGCGTTTTTACTGGCCGCCGCCGGGTTGCTGGACGGGCGGGAGGCGACGACGCACTGGGGCTTCAGCAATCAGTTCCGGGAGCGGTTTCCAGCGGTGGATTTGCGGCCGGAGAAGCTGGTGACGGTGGACGGGCCGGTGGCTTGTGCCGGGGGAGGCATGGCCTGGTGGGATTTGGGGGTGTATCTGGTAGAGCGGCTGGCGGGGGCGCAGGTGGCGCGGGAGTTGGCGAAGGCGTTTGTGATTGATGCGGGGCGGACCAGTCAGGCGCCCTACAGTGCTTTGCAGGCTCGCCGGTATCATTCGGATTCGGTGGTGCTGGGGCTTCAGGATTGGCTGGAGGGGCATTTCCGGGAGGCAGTGTCTGTGGCGCATCTTGCCACGAGGGTCAGGTTGTCGGAGCGGTCGTTGCTGAGGCGGTTCCGGCAGGCGACCGGAGACACACCAACTAGCTATCTTCAATTGCTGAGAATCGAGGAAGCCCGGCGCTTGCTGGAGAGTTCGCAGGATGGCCTGGACGCGATTACCCGGGCCGTGGGTTATGAGGATGTGAGCTCTTTCAGCCGGTTATTCCGTAAGCAAACCGGGCTTTCTCCGGGGGCCTATCGTTCGAAATTTGGCCGTTAAATCCTTTGGTTGACTTGACCTGACCGCCCCGACACGTATTATCAACCGTCAAGTTTCACAGACGGAGCAACCATGACCGTAAGGTCCAGAGGCTGCACAAACATTCCAGGATTGCCCCTGACCGCTGATATCGTTCTGCAGCGGGGCCGCCTTCCCTATTTTCCGGATCCCCCCTTTTCTGCCTGATCAGCAAGTGAGCCTTAAACGGACCGCTTTCGTGTGCACGCAGGCTTTCTGAACGCTACACTCAGACTGCTTCGTACTTCTTTCCCATGTAAAAAGAAAACCGATAACGAGGTTGCGATGTCGCTACCCCTGGTTGTATTTCTGCCCTTTCTGATGGCTATTGCTGCGCCACTGTTTGCCCAGGGCGGGCGAACGGCGATTGCCATAGTCTCTTCCATACCGGCTATTATTGGCCTGGCTGCCCTGTTCCCCCACTGGGAAACGCTGGCTGGCGGCGGTGTAGTCCATAACTCCTGGGAATGGCTCCCGGCGCTGGGCATTTCCTTCAGTTTCCGGCTCGACGGGCTGGCGTTGCTGTTTGCGTTGCTGATCCTGATCATCGGCCTCCTGATCATCCTGTATGCCCGCTATTACCTAAAAAAAGGCGAGAACATCGGAAAGTTCTACGCCCTGCTTCTGTGTTTCAAGGGCTCCATGCTGGGCATTGTGCTGTCCGGCAACCTGTTGCTGATGATGATTTTCTGGGAGCTGACCAGCCTGACCTCGTTCCTACTGATCAGTTTCTGGACCCATAAACAGGACGCACGCCGGGGTGCCCGGATGGCACTGGCGGTTACCGGCGGTGGTGGCCTGGCGCTGCTGGCCGGCATTCTGATCATCGGTAACATCGTGGGAAGTTTCGAGCTGGATGCCGTGCTGGCCGCTGGCGACCTCATCAAGAACCACGCCATGTACCCGGTGGCACTCACCCTGATTCTGCTGGGCGCGTTTACCAAGTCTGCCCAGTTCCCGTTCCACTTCTGGCTGCCCCACGCGATGCAGGCACCCACGCCGGTATCTGCGTACCTGCACTCGGCCACCATGGTGAAGGCCGGGGTGTTCCTGATGGCGCGCCTGTACCCGGCCCTGGCCGGCACCGAGCAATGGTTCTACATGGTGAGTTTCACCGGCATGGCTACGCTGTTGGTGGGCGCCTATGTGGCCATGTTCAAGCACGACCTGAAAGGCCTTTTGGCCCACTCCACCGTCAGTAACCTGGGCCTGATCACGCTGCTGTTCGGCATGGGTACCGAGCTGGCAGCGGTAGCTGCGGTCTTCCACGTGATCAACCACGCCACCTTCAAAGCCTCCCTGTTTATGGCGGCCGGCATTATTGACCACGAAACCGGTACCCGCGACATGCGGCGAATCAACGGTCTCTGGCGCTACATGCCCCATACCGCAACCCTGGCGATGGTGGCGGCGTCGTCCATGGCCGGGGTGCCACTGTTGAATGGCTTCCTGAGCAAGGAAATGTTCTTTGCGGAGTCCCTGCAGCTGAACCTGCCTGGTATCTGGGCCTGGATTCCGCCGATTGTGGCTACGCTGGCCGGTATTTTTGCGGTGGCCTACTCCGCCCGTTTCGTGCACGACGTGTTCTTTAACGGCAAACCGGTCAACCTGCCGATCTACCCACCCCACGAACCACCCCGGTACATGAAGATTCCGGTGGAGATCCTGGTGTTTGCCTGTGTGATGGTGGGCGTATTCCCGGCTTACTCGGTGGGTCCGCTGCTTTACTCCGCTTCAGCCGCCACGCTGGGTGGCGAGGTTCCGGACTACCACCTGGCGATTCTGCACGGCTTCAACCTGCCCCTGATGATGAGCTTTGCCGCCTTTATCGGTGGCCTGATCATGTACTCACAGCGCCAGAAGTTTTTCGATTTCCACGCCCGGTTCAAGGAAGTGGATGAGAAAGCGGTCTTTGAAGCCGTGGTCTCCCGCTTTGTGGAACTGGCGAACCGCTTCACTGCACGCATCGAAAACGGCTCCTTGCAGCGCTATGCCATGCTGCTGGTTGCCAGTGCGATTGTGGTGGCGATGGTCCCGCTCGCCACTATGGGCATCTTCGTGGGCGAGAACGGGCTGTCGCCGGTGGACTGGCCCACTGCCATTGCCGCTGCGGTTCTGATCCTCTGCGCCCTGGCCTCGGCATTCCTTCACCGGGGACGCTTTACCTCCCTGATGTTCCTGAGCGTGGTGGGACTGCTGGTGGCGCTGGCCTTTGCCCGCTTCTCGGCACCGGACCTGGCCATGACCCAGCTGTCGGTCGAAGTAGTGACCATGGTGCTGCTGATGCTGGCCCTGTTCTACATGCCTTCGTGGACGCCGCTGGAAACCTCCGGCACTCACCGTGCACGGGACATTGTGCTGGCCCTGCTGGCAGGTGGCGGCATGACACTGGTGACGCTGGCCATGTTGACCCAGCCGTTCACCTCCATCAGCGAGTTCTTCCTGGAAAACAGCAAGACCGGTGGTGGCGGTACCAACGTGGTGAACCTGATCCTGGTGGACTTCCGGGGCTTCGATACCCTGGGTGAAATCACGGTATTGGCCATTGCCGCCCTTGGCATCTATGCCATGCTCAAGGACACGGCCTTCACACCGCCGCCGGGTGATGGTGAAGGCCATGCCTGGACCCGTGACGCCTACCCGCTGATGCTCAAGCAGATTGCCCGGCCCATGCTGCCGCTGGCGCTGATGATTTCGGCCTACATCTTCCTGCGCGGGCATAACCTGCCGGGCGGTGGCTTTATTGCCGGCCTGATCACCTCGGTTGCCCTGATTCTCCAGTACATTGCCAGCGGCATGGTCTGGACCCAGGATCGCATCGGCATCAAGTATCACAACGTGATCGGCCTGGGCCTGATGTTTGCCACCATCGCCGGCGCCGGCAGCTTTGTCTATGGCCACCCGTTCCTCACGTCAACGTTTGACTACATCACCTGGCCGGTGGTGGGCAAGTTCGAGGTAGTCTCTGCCCTGGTATTTGACCTCGGCGTGTACCTGGCCGTGATTGGCGCGACCCTGCTGGCCCTGGTCAGCATCGGCCGGTTGTCCCCCCACTCTGCGATCAGAAGCCCCCGGGAGAATGTGTAATGGAGCTTGTTTTTGCACTGGTTATAGGCGCCCTGACGGCGTCTGGCGTTTACCTTTTGCTTCGGGCACGAACTTTCCCGGTGGTTGTGGGGCTTACGCTCCTGTCTTACGGGGTTAACCTGTTCCTGTTCGCCTCCGGCCGGCTGGCCACCGGTCAGCAGCCGATTCTGGGCAGTTCGGCCAGTTATGCCGACCCCCTGCCCCAGGCCCTGGTACTGACGGCCATTGTTATCGGCTTTGCCATGACCGCCTTTGTGGTGGTGTTGTCACTGAGAAACCTGGCTGACAACCAGGACGACCACGTGGATGGCAACCGCAAGCAGGATGAAGACAGCGAGGAGGCCAAGCAATGAACCATTGGCTGACCGCACCCGTCCTGATTCCCCTGCTGGGTGGCATACTGCAGACGTTTATGGGCTACGCCCCGATTGCCCTGCGCCGCACACTGGCGCTGGCGACCACCGTTCTGCTGGTGGCCACCAGCCTGGTACTCCTGACCATGGCCGACGATGGCAACTACCGGGCCTACGCCTTCGGCAACTGGCAGCCACCCTTCGGCATTGTGCTGGTGCTGGACCGACTGGCAGCTTTCATGCTGGTAATGACTTCAGTACTTGCCCTGCTGGCCCATATTTTCTCGCTGGGTGGCGCTGACGAAGGCAACCGGCAGTTCCACACCCTGTTCCTGTTCCAGTTGATGGGGCTGAACATTGCCTTCCTGACCGGCGACCTGTTCAACCTGTTCGTGGCCTTCGAGGTGCTGCTGATTGCCTCCTACGGACTGCTGATGCACGGTGGCGGCACGGTGCGCACGGTTCCGGGCCTGCATTACGTGGTGCTCAACCTGGTAGGTTCATCGCTGTTCCTGATCAGCGTAGGCATGATCTACAGTGTAACCGGCACCCTGAACATGGCCGACCTGGCCGTCAAAGTGCCGCAGGTAACCGGTGAAAATGCCCTGCTGGTAAAAGCCGGTGGCATGATGCTGCTGGTGGTGTTTGCCCTGAAGGCGGCGGTGTTGCCCCTGTGCTTCTGGCTGCCGAAAGCCTATGCCAGTGCCACAGCTCCGGTCGCAGCGCTGTTCGCGATCATGACCAAGGTTGGCATTTACGCGATTATCCGGGTGTATTTCCTGGTTTTCGGCGACGGTGCCGGCGAACTGGCCAACCTCGGCATGGACTGGCTGTTCCCGCTGGCGCTGATTACCCTCGCCATGGGTGTGATAGGTGCACTGGGTGCTGACAACCTGAAATCCCTGACCGCCTGGCAGGTTATTATTTCGGTGGGCACCTTGCTGGCACCGATTGCCCTGGGCTCAGCGGAAAGCCTGTCTGCCGCCTTGTTCTATATGCTCAGCACCACCTGGATTGTTGCCGGCCTGTTCCTGGTGGCAGACCTGGTGGCCTCCCAGCGCGGCAGCGCCGGAGACCGGATTATTACCGCGCCGATGATGCGTCATCGCACCTTCCTGAGTGTTCTGTTCATGATCGGCGCCGTTGCCGCGGCTGGCCTTCCGCCATTCAGCGGCTTCTTCGGCAAGTTGCTGATCCTGATGTCGGTTGAGCCCGGCTCCCAGATGGCGTGGCTCTGGGGCACCATCCTGGTAGGCGGGTTCCTGACGCTGGTGGCTTACAGCCGTGCCGGCAGTATCGTGTTCTGGCGTACTGTTGACGGCCACGTTGAAACCGCCCGCCCGCTCAAAGGCACCACCGCCGTAGCGGCGGGCGCCATGATTGCGCTCACGGTGGTGATTGTGGCCATGGCAGGCCCGATCAACCGGTACACCGAAGACACTGCCGCCCAGATCCTGGATACATCGGCCTATATCGACATACTGCAGACCCCCATGGTCGGGGAGGATGACTGATGCTGGACAGACTTAGCTTTCCGCAGCCGTGGCTCAGCCTGTTTCTGTTTCTGACCTGGCAATTCCTGAGTGATGGCATTTCCGGCGGCAGCCTGGTGCTGGGCCTGGTGCTGGCCTGGGGTATCCCCCAGCTGACCCAGGGCTTCTGGCCGGAGCGGCCTGCCTTCATGAAATCCTGGCGCATGCCGGCTTACCTGCTGGTCGTGCTCTGGGACATCGTGATTGCCAGCTTCTCGGTCGCCAAGCTGATCCTGAGCCCACGCAAACCGGAACCGGTGTTCGTTTGCTACCCGCTGCAACTGGAGCATCCGCTGGCCATTTCCATTCTGGCCAGCACCATTTCACTGACCCCGGGCACCGTCAGTGCCGATATCAGCGATGACGAAAAGATGTTGCTGATCCACGCCCTGGACGCCCGAAGTGACGACGAAGTGATCGATGCCATCCATAAGCGTTACGAGAAACCCCTGATGGAGATGTTCAAATGATCACCATCGCGCTGTACGCCAGCATTGCCATGGTTACGCTGGCCGCCCTGCTGAATGTCTACCGCCTGATACAGGGCCCGGATGCACCGGATCGTGTATTGGCGCTGGATACCCTGTATATCAACGCCATTGCCCTGATCATTCTGCTGGGCATTACGCTCGGCACCCGCATGTACCTGGAATCTGCCCTGCTGATCGCCGTAATGGGCTTTGTCAGCACAGTGGCCACCGCCAAGTACCTCAAGCGCGGCAGCGTGATTGAATAACCCGGAGGACAACCATGAGCCCGTTAGCTGAATACACCATCTCGGCGTTGCTGATCATCGGGGGAGCCTTCACCCTGATCGGCGCCATCGGCCTGGCCCGGTTACCGGATTTCTTTACCCGGTTGCACGGCCCTACCAAGGCCACCACACTGGGCGTGGGCGCCGTGATGCTCAGTTCCGTGGTTTACTTTTCGAGTACTGGCCAGGGCATCGGCATCTCTGAAATACTGATCACCGTATTCCTGTTCCTGACCGCCCCGGTCAGCGCCAACATGCTGGCCAAGGCGGCCATGCACATTGGTGTGAAAACCATGGATAACACCCGGGGTAAACCCTGGGATCAATAACAACGTAATACCCGGAACACCCATTACAACGACAAGAGGTATTCATAGATGGCACAGACACGGATTCTTAAACCTGCCGACAATGCCTACCAGTATCCGCTGCTGATCAAACGGTTGCTGATGTCCGGCCCGCGTTACAACCCGGACCAGGAAATCGTCTACGCCAACCGCAGCAAGTACACCTACAAAGACCTGGTTGACCGCATTCACCGGCTGGCCAACGCCCTGACCGATGCCGGCGTAAAGCCGGGCGACACCGTGGCGGTCATGGACTGGGATACCCCGCGCTACCTGGAATGCTTCTTTGCCATCCCGATGATCGGTGCCATCCTGCACACGGTAAACGTGCGGCTGTCGCCGGAGCAGATCGTGTATACCATGAACCACGCAGAAGACGACGTGGTGCTGGTGCATGATGACTTCATGCCGATCATCGAAGGCGTGAAAGACGAAATCAAAACCGTCAAAACCTGGATCCAGGTCACCGACGAAGCCAGCGCCAAGGCCACCTCTATCGACACGCTGGGCGAATACGAAGAGCTGCTGGCAAAGGCCGACAACCAGTTCGACTTCCCGGACTTTGACGAAAACAGCGTAGCCACTACGTTCTACACCACCGGCACCACCGGTAATCCCAAAGGCGTTTACTTCAGCCACCGCCAGCTGGTACTCCACACCCTGGCCATGACCGGCAGCATTTCCGCCTACGATGAAATGCCCCTGCTGCGCTCGTCTTCCGTGTATATGCCGGTTACCCCCATGTTCCACGTTCACGCCTGGGGTGTGCCCTATGCTGCCACCATGCTGGGGGTCAAACAGGTTTATCCGGGCCGCTACGAGCCGGAGCTGCTGGTCGACCTGATCAAGACTCACCGGGTAACCATGTCGCACTGCGTGCCAACCGTCATGCAGATGATGATGGCCACCGAGTCCATCAAAACTGCCGACCTCAGCAACTGGCATGTCCTCATCGGGGGCAGCGCACTGACCAAGGGCCTGTGCGACGCGGCGGCGAGGCTCGGCATTCACATGTACACCGGTTACGGCATGTCGGAAACCTGCCCGCTGCTGAGCACCACGCATCTGAAACCGGAAGACCTGGACCTGCCGCTGGAACAGCAAACCGCCATCCGGGTGAAAACCGGTATCGCCGTGCCCATGGTCGAACTGGAAATTGTCGATCCGGATGGCAACCCGGTACCCCACGACGGCGAAGCCAAGGGCGAAGTGGTTACCCGTGCGCCCTGGCTCACCCAGAGCTACTTCAAGGAGCCCGAGAAGGGCGAAGATCTGTGGCAGGGTGGCTGGCTGCACACCGGCGACGTGGCGTCCATGGAGCCGGATAACACCCTGACCATCAAAGACCGCATCAAGGATGTGATCAAGACCGGTGGCGAGTGGCTGTCCTCCCTGGACCTGGAAAACCTGATCAGCCAGCATCCGGCCGTTGCCGGTGCCGCCGTGGTGGGTGTGCCGGACGAGAAATGGGGCGAACGGCCCTATGCCCTGGTTACCCTGAAACCCGGCGAGAACATCGGGCTGGAAGACATCCAGAAGCACCTGCAGCAGTTTGTGGACAGTGGCGACATCAACAAGTGGGCCATTCCCGGGCAGATTGACTTCGTGGAAGACATTCCGAAAACCAGCGTTGGCAAGATCAACAAGAAGCTGATCCGGGACCAGCTGACGGGCTGATCCTCCAACCACAAAAAAACCGGTGTCTGTTTTTCAGGCACCGGCTTTTTTGTGGGCGAAAATCAGAGGCCGGTGAAGGTGAAGTCCACCTCCGGGGTGCGGCCGGCCACAATATCGGCCAGGGCCGCGGCCGAGCCGCAGGAATGGGTCCAGCCCAGGGTTCCGTGGCCGGTGTTCAGGTAAAGGTTGCTGAAATGGCTTTTGCCGATATAGGGCACGTTGGAGGGCGTCGTCGGCCGCAAGCCAGTCCAGTACTCGGCCTGGTCCCAGTGCCCCGCCTCCGGCAAGATCCCGGCGGCCCGGCGCACGATCGCCCGGCAGCGGATGAAGTCCAGGTTCCGGGTGTAGCCGTTCAGCTCGGCCGTACCAGCCACCCGAATACGGTCACCCAGCCGGGAATACACCAGTTTGTACTCGTCATCCGTCAGGCTCACCTGGAATGCCACGTCCGGATTTTTTAGCGGCACGGTGATCGAATAGCCCTTGGCCGGATAAATATTCAGAAACAAACCCAGCCGCCGGGCCAGCACTGCACTGAAACTACCCAGACAGAGTACGTAACTGTCGGCCCGCAGAACCTGGTGCCGGCCTTCAGTTAACGTCTGAACACCGAGTATCCGGTCCCCCGCCTTGTCGAACCCCAGCACCTCGGTGCCGTAGCGAAACTCCACGCCGGCTTCGGCGCACCGGCGGGCCAGGGCCTGGGTAAACTTCCGGGCGTCGCCGCTTTCATCATCGGCGGTGTAGGTGGCACCGGCAATCCGCTGGCGCACATCTTTTAATGCCGGCTCCAGTTCCACCGCGCGGTCGGCATCGATTACCTGCCGGTCACAGCCCAGCTCCCGCATAATCCGCGCCGGCTCCATGGCGGCATCAAATTCCTGCTGGCTGGTATAAAAATGCAGAATGCCTTTCTCGAGATGGTCGTAGTCCAGGTCCAGCTCTTTACGCAGAGCCTGCAACTGGCTTCGGCTGTAGGTACCCAGATTCACCATCTGGCGGATATTATGGGCCGCCCGGGCAGACGTGCATTGAGTCAGAAAGGAAAGCGCCCAACGCCACTGGTAGCGGTCCAGGCGGGGCCGGTAAAGCAGCGGGGCTTCGGGCTGGAACAGCCATTTCAGAATTTTCAGGGGCGCGGAGGGGTTAGCCCAGGGCTCGGCATGGCATACGGAAATCTGGCCGCCATTGGCATAGCTGGTTTCAAGGCCCGCCTGCGCCTGGCGATCCACAACCGTTACCTGGTGCCCCTGCTGCTGCAGAAACCAGGCCGTTGTGATACCCACAACGCCCGCGCCCATGACCACTATGTGCATACCTGCCTCCCCTCAACGTCTGAATGTGGTGAAGCGTCAGCCGCCGGCCCTTTTAACCGTCCACCCCTTTTGTTCAAGCAAGGGAACCAGAAGGTCCCGCTGGTCGCCCTGAATCTCCACCACGCTGTCTTTTACTGTACCACCTGTGCCGCATTTGGCCTTTAGCACTTTGGCGTAGGCCTTGAGTTCTTTGTCGTTCAGGGGAATCCCGGTAATCAACGTTACACCCTTGCCCTTGCGCCCCTTGGTTTCCCGGCTTACCCGCACCACGCCGTCACCGGCCGGTCGTTCCGGCTGACCACAGGTGCACTCGGCCACAGGCTGCCGGCACTCCGGGCACATGCGGCCCGTTTCAGTGGAAAATACCAGGCCGCCGTTTCTGTTCTTCATACCCATGGTTGATCCCGTGTACTGATCAGTTCAGGCCCGGAGGGTATTTGGAAAACATCTCGGAGACAACCTCGTCAATCAGCTTGCGCCGGGTTTCCGGAGACTGGTTTTCATTCAGGTAGCGACGACTGGCTGCGCGCCAGACCACTTCTTCGTTGCGCCGGTCGGCCAGCTCAACCACCAGCTTGCCTTCGGTGATTTCCCGCACGGGCGGCGGTGCCGACAGGGCCCAGCCAAAATTACCCCGGCCAAAGCCGAAGCCCAGCCCGACACCCACCTGCTCCAGGCGCTCCTCCGGCACGATCTGCCAGCTCACCAGCAGGTCAGCCTCGGTATCGGGCAGCTTTTTCATCGCCTTGCGGGTAAATTCACGCTCAATCGCATTACGAACCCGGCTATCGTCCAGCGAGGTAAAACCGGAATCCTGCTGGTTGGGCGCAAAGGCCCAGCTGGCGTAGTTCCCGAACACGGTCGCGGAATTGTAGTCGGTCACGACATTGCTGGCACAACCGGCCAGAACCAGCGCCATTGCTGCTACAAACAGAATACGCATCGCTCTTCTCCCCTGTTTAATTGGCCGCTTGATCCAGTATACGCCGGCAAACGGTCAGCCGGATGCTGCTAACTTCTATGTGTCAAAACGGTAATCGAGTTTCTGGGCATCGCAGAAGGCGGCAAACTCCGCCTGCCGCACTTCCGGCACCGACACCCGGGCATTCACACGGGAACTGTAGGTAATGTCTTCAATGGTGCCTTCATGGCCGTCGCACCAGTGCCGTAGCGGCTGTTCATCGGCAAAGCCAAGTTCCACATCCGCCAGCACCCGCGCCTGCTGCACGGTACGGCCAACTTCCGACAACACGCTCTCGGCAGCGCCTGCGTAGGCACGCACCAGGCCGCCCGCGCCCAGTTTGATACCACCAAAATAGCGGATCACGATCACCAGCACATCGCCCATATCCTTGTGCTGGATCACGTTCAGAATGGGCTTACCGGCGGTGCCGGAGGGTTCACCATCATCGTTCATGGCGGCTTCCGCTGCCGAGCCGGGGCGGCCTATCTGGTATCCCCAGCAAACGTGCCGGGCGTCCGGAAAGTCGGCATGGGCCCGGGCAACGTGCTCGCGCACCTCGTCCCGGCTGCTCACCGGGTACACGCGGGCAATGAAACGGCTTTTTTTCACTTCCGTTTCCCGCTCAAGGTATCCTGACGGGACCGGGTAATCTTTACTCATGATACTCTCTCAACCGGCAACCGGATGTTTACCTCAAGCCCACCCTCGGGGCGGTTCCGGGCGGTAATTGTTCCGCCATGGGCCGCTACGATGTCCCGGGCAATCGCCAGCCCCAGCCCCCAGCCTTTACCACCCCGGGACTTGTCCGCGCGAAAGAACGGCTCGAACAGGTGCTGCAACAGCTCCTCCGGAGCACCCGGGCCGTCATCCGCAATATCTACCTGAAGACTGCCATCGGTGGCCGACACTGACACCCGCACGGATTTACCTGAAGGCGTGTGGTCAAGGGCATTCTGCAGCACGTTATCAAACGCCCGCTGCAATAATCCGGCATCGCCCCTTACCGACACCGCCTGGGAAGCGTCAGTAGCATCCAGCTGGCAGTCCACACCTCGTTGTGCGGCAAAGTCCGCGGCATCCTGCAGCACCCGGTTGATCAGCTCCAGTGGCTGCACCGGTTCCCGCTCCATGGCGCCACCGTTCTCCGACACCCGGTACAGCGTCAGAATCTGACCGGTCATGGTTTCCAGCCGCTCATTCTGGCGCAGAATACTGGCCATCATGGCGGGGTCTGCCCCGGTGTCACTGGCCAGCTCAATGGCCACCCGTTGCCGGGCCAGGGGTGTTCTCAGGTCATGGGAGATATCACGCAGAAGGTGGTTCTGGCGTTCCAGTAACTGGCACAGCCGGTCGGTCATGGCGTTGAAGGCGGTCGCCAGTTGCCCCACCTCGTCACGTCGCCGGGCAATACGCTGAGGCACCCGCAGCCGGGTATCGCCGGCGGCAATGGCCTGGGCGGTGCTCTCCATATGTTTCAAGGGCTTGGACACCAGACGGGCAATCCACCAGCAGGCCAGGGAGATCAGGACAAACGCCAGTGCAAATTCCAGGAAACGGAACAACCTCGGGTCCAGCCAGCCGTCGCCCCCCATCCGGGGCCAGGCAACCAGCTGGTAGCCTTCCTCCAGGTTAATCAGTGCCGGCTTGTTGGGGTACCAGCCCGACTGAATCCGCTCACGGATATTACGCGGCAGCCCCCGATGCCCTTCTTCTTTCTCGATCAGCATCAGGTGCAGGTCAAGGCGCTCGCCCTCTGACCGCAGGAACCGCCACATTTCGCCGCGGTTTTCCCGGTTGCGAAGGTTCAGGGCCTCCCGGGCGATCTCATGCAAGCCAACTTGCCGTTCAATGGCCTGCCGCTCCCGATCCAGCAGGTAACGGGTGGCGAGGTTACTGGCCACAACGGTAACGGCCATCGCCAGCCAGATCGAAATAAATATCCGCCAGAACAGCGGGAACATGAATGACTTCATTGTGCCGGTACCCGATAGCTGTAACCCAGCCCCCGCACAGTTTCGATGCGAGGCGGATCATCGTTCCCCAGCTTTTTGCGCAGGTTGCTGATATGCATATCCAGGGTACGGTCGTAAGCCTCCAGCCGGCGGCCCAGGGCCCACTGCATCAGGTCGGTTTTGCGCACCACACTGCCGGCATGGGCCAGCAACACCTGCAGCACTTCGTATTCGGTGGCAGTTAACTCCAGCGGAGCGTCATCCTGGTAAATACGCCGCTGGCCCGGTTCTACCCGCAAGTCGCCATAGGTTCGGGTAGCATCCACATCGGTTTTCTGGTCCCAGGCAATACGGCGCAGCAACGCCTGCAGGCGGGCGACCAGTTCACGGGGGTTACAGGGTTTGGGGATGTAGTCGTCAGCACCCACTTCAAAGCCAACGATGCGATCGGTTTCGTCTCCGCGGGCGGTCAGCAGAATCACCGGCAAATGGGTCTCGGCTCTCAGTTCACGCAACACATCCAGGCCATTGATATCCGGCAGCATGATGTCCAGCACCACAATGTCACAATCGTGGGCCAACGCCAGTGCCAGTCCGTCACGGCCATTAGCGGCCTCACGCACACTGAAACCCTGGGTGGTCAGATACTGCGCCAGCAGTTCCCTGAGCTCGTCATCGTCTTCAACCAGCAGTACCCGGTTCTGCATATCCGTTTCTCTCCTGTTGCCCGGCAACAGTCTAACACGGCGCCCGGGCACGGCTGACGGCCAGGCATTTGCCTTTACCGAACCTTTACACCAGCCTGACACCAACTGACGTTGCACCGGCGTACTATGATCACCACAGGAACACCAACCGATGAGGCAACAACCATGAAAGCAAAAACATCCTTACTGACCGCCGGCGTACTGATGGCCGCCATGTTAGCCGCCAGCCCCGCAGCCATGGCCCAGGATCAGGGCATGAAGAAGCAGGGTGGCAAATGGGACCAGAAAGAAATGTGCGAGAACTTCCGCGAAGGCAAAGGCAAGTTCAGCGCCGAGTACCGTGAAGAGCGCCAGGCCGAAATGCAGAAATACCGGGCTGAAATGGCCGACCGCCTGAAGCTGACTGACGAGCAACGCGAGATCTGGGACGAGATCCACCAGGAGCGTCAGCAAAAGCAGCAGGAGCGCATGGGCAAATGGCAGCAGAAGATGGAAAAGCGCTGCGGTAACGCCCAGAAGTGATCACAAGCCGGGTTCTGTCGTATGGTATAGGGAAAGTTAACAGAGCCTACCCGAAACCATGGCAGAACCCGCCTTACCTGACATTACCCTGACCACCTGCGCCAGCATCACGGATATACCCCGTGACGACTGGCAACGGCTGGCCGGGCACGGCAATCCCTTCCTGCGCTACGAATTCTTTCAGGCGCTGGAAAATTCCGGCTGTACCCGTACCGAAACCGGGTGGACACCCTGCCACTTGGTTTTTCGCATGCACGGCGAAATCTGCGGCCTGGCGCCGGCTTACCTGAAAAGCCATTCCAGGGGCGAATACGTGTTCGACTGGAGCTGGGCCGAAGCCTACCAGCGTTACCAGCTGCCCTATTACCCGAAGCTGCTGATCGCCATTCCGTTTACCCCGTCACAGGGACCAAGGTTATTGCTGGATGCTTCGTTACGGGCGCAACTGACGCCCGCCCTGCTCGATCAGTTATTGGGCAAGCTGACACAGCAGCTGGGCGCCCATTCCTGGCACCTGCTGTTTCCGGACGCGCAGGACCAGGCCCTGCTTGGCCACGACCAGGAACTGCACCGCACCGGCTGCCAGTTCCACTGGCACAACCGTGGTTACCAGAACTTTGAAGACTTTCTGGCGGCGCTGACTTCCCGCAAGCGTAAATCCATCCGCAAGGAACGCCGGCAAGTGGCGGATCAGGAGATTACCTTTCACACCTTCCACGGCCGGGATATCTCCGACCAGGTGCTGTCGGCGTTCTTTGTGTTCTACCAGGCCACTTACCTGAAAAGAGGCCAGGCACCCTACCTGAACCAGGCCTTTTTCGAACTGCTGCGGGAACACCTACCGGAGCACCTGCACATCATCATGGCCGTGCGCCATGGCGAGATGATTGCCGGTGCCCTGTTCCTGGCCGGTGAAACCACCCTCTACGGCCGTTACTGGGGGTGTCTGGAAGAATATGACCACCTGCACTTTGAAACCTGCTACTACCAGGGCATCGAACTTGCTCTGAAGCTGGGGCTCCAGCACTTCGACGCCGGAGCCCAGGGCGAACACAAACTGGTGCGGGGCTTCGAACCGGTGATCACCCACTCCTGGCATGGCATTCTGCACCCGGGTTTCCGCGAGGCGATCGCGGACTTCTGCACCGAGGAGTCCGAACACGTACAGGCCTACTTCGCCGAATCACAAACCCTGCTGCCCTACCGCAACGAACAAACCTGAGGTACCACGACTCTGAAACTGGGCTCGCGCGCTCTAACCCAGATAACGCACCAGGGCCGCAGCCAGCAGACCGACGGTAATCGAAGGCAAGGGTTTACGGGTAGCCAACATGGTTACCCCGGTGGCCACCAGCGCCGCCAGGGCCCCGAGATCACCGTCTACCGCCATAGGCACAATGATGGCGATCAACACCGAGCTGGCCATGGTGTTGATAAAACTCTCGACCCGTGGATTGATGCGCACGAACGACATCAGGAACACACCGCCGAAGCGGGTGACCAGGGTCACCACTGTCATAATGGCAATCAGCGCCAGTACGCCGGCGGAGGTGGTTTCAATGGTCACTCGCCACCTCCTTGCCTGAACCTGCCTTGGGCTCCAGCCAGAACAACCCGATCAAGCCGCCAGCCAGCGCCCCGACCACCACGTGCATGTTCGGCGGCAGCCATTTCCAGGCCGCCAGCGCACTGACCGCCGCCACCAGCCAGGCCACCAGAACCCGGGGTGATTTCCGGCCGCCCAATGCCATCGTCAGCAAGAAACATCCCAGCACCATATCCAGCCCGAATGCTTCCGGGTTCTGCATAAGGCCGCCGAAATACACCCCCAACGCCGTACCCAAAACCCACGCCAGCCATAGCACCAGGCCACCGCCCACAATCACCTCCAGATTGTGTCGACCGTTCTGATAGTCCTGGGCGCAGGCCGCCCAGTTGGCATCCGTCAGTAGCAGCATCAGACCGTACCGTCGCCCGGGCGGCACCTGCTTCAACATCGGATACAGCGAAGCGCCCATCAAAAGGTGGCGGGAGTTGATGGCAAACACCACCACCATCATCGGCAGCACAGACACCTCCGAGCCCCACAAGTCCAGCGCACCAAACTGCGAAGCCCCGGCAAACACCGTGGCGCTCATCAGAATCGATTCAAGCGGCGACAACCCCTCCTGGGTAGACGCCAGGCCGAAAGCTGCACCAAACGCCACCACAAACAACGAAATGGGCAGCAGCCGGAAAAACTCCGCCCGCACCCTGCTCGCCTGAAACTGGTAGGAATAGTGCCCGCCAGACATCAACCCTGACCCTCGCCCCTGCTATCAAAACAAACCGCCAGAATCGCCCGCATCTTCTCCGCACCGAGCTCATTCATCAGTGCGATATTCCGATCAGGAATCCCGTCCACATTCGGATAACCATCAATCGCCGCCTCCAGACTCGCTTCCCGCAGCAAGTGCAGCATAGGATACGGAGACCGGTTGGTGTAGTTCTCCGCAGCCCCCGGTTCGGTATCGGCAAACTGGTAATCCGGGTGGAAACTGGCAATCTGGTAAACGCCCTCAAGCTCCAGATAGGCCAGCAACGCATCAGCAGCATCCAGAAACTCGTTGTAGGCGTAGAAATCCTGCAACACGTCCGGGTGAATCAACAGTGTTGTCTCAATCTCCGGTTCGTCTTCCAGACGCTGCAATTCCGCGTGCAGGGCCTGCAGGAGGTCGTCTTCGTTTTTCGCCTCTGTCACCGTGAACCGAACCCGGTTCTTGACCAGTTCCCGTTTGGCGAAGGGGCAGAGGTTGTAGCCAACGACGACGTCTTCGACCCACTTGCGGGTGGCGTTAATGACCTGAGATTCGTTCAAAATAGTTGCCTTTGCTTGTGTCTGAATACAGCTCCGAAGTCCGAGCGCGGGTGTGGGTTGGGCCTTCCAAAACTGTGCGGAGCCATGGATGGCGGAGCTCAAGCGCCACACGGATGTGCCGAAGGAGCGTGTTTTGGAAGGCCCAACCCACACCCGTGCCGGCACCCCATGCTTGATACTTAAACGTAGCCCTGACTCCGAAGATAATCATCATAACTGCCACTGAAGTCGGTAATGCCATCGGCCTTCAACTCGATAATCCGCGTAGCCAACGAAGAAACAAACTCCCGGTCGTGGCTGACAAAAATCAGCGTCCCCGGATAATTCTCCAGCGCCAGGTTCAACGCCTCGATGGACTCCATATCCAGGTGATTCGTCGGCTCATCCATCAGCATCACATTCGGCTTCTGCAGAATCAGCTTACCAAACAGCATCCGCCCCTGCTCACCACCGGAAATCACCTTCACCGACTTACCAATGTCATCTCCGGAAAACAACATCCGCCCCAACGTACCGCGCACCAGCTGCTCGCCACCGGTGGTCCACTGGGCCATCCAGTCGGTCAGGGTGTCATCACGGGCAAAGTCGGCGGTATGGTCCTGGGCGAAGTAGCCTACCTCGGCACTGTCGGTCCACTTCACCTCGCCGGCATCCGGCTCATAGGCGCCAGCCAGGCACTGCAGCAAAGTGGTTTTACCGATACCGTTGGGGCCGATGATGGCCACACGCTCGCCGGCTTCGATCTGCAAATCCAGGTTCTTGAACAGCGGGCCTTCGTCGAAGCCCTTGGTCAGGCCTACCAGGGTAACCGCCTGGCGGTGCAGTTTCTTGCCCTGCTCGAAGCGGATAAACGGGCTCACCCGGCTTGACGGCTTCACCTCTTCCAGCTGGATCTTGTCGATCTGGCGGGCGCGGGAGGTGGCCTGCTTGGCCTTGGAAGCGTTGGCCGAGAAGCGGCTGACAAACTGCTGCAGCTCGGCAATCTGGGCCTTCTTCTTGGCGTTGTCTGACAGCATGCGCTCGCGTGCCTGGGTAGCGGCGGTCATGTATTCGTCGTAGTTGCCCGGGAACAGGCGCAGCTCACCGTAGTCCAGGTCCGCCATGTGGGTACAGACACTGTTCAGGAAGTGGCGGTCGTGGGAGATGATGATCATGGTACTGTTGCGGGCCACCAGAATGTTTTCCAGCCAGCGGATGGTGTTGATATCCAGGTGGTTGGTGGGCTCGTCCAGCAGCAGTACGTCCGGGTCAGAGAACAGGGCCTGGGCCAGCAGCACGCGAAGTTTCCAGCCCGGAGCCAGGGCGCTCATGGGCCCTTCATGCTGCTCCAGCGGAATATCCAGGCCCAGCAGCAGTTCGCCGGCGCGGGATTCGGCGGTGTAGCCGTCCATTTCGGCGAATTCCACTTCCAGGTCCGCCACGGCCATGCCGTCTTCTTCGCTCATTTCCGACAGGGAGTAGATGCGGTCCCTTTCTTTTTTCACATTCCACAGTTCTTCGTGCCCCATGATCACGGTGTCAATCACCGTGCAATCCTCGTAGGCGAACTGATCCTGGCGCAGCTTACCGAGCCGGATATTCGGCTCCAGCATGACCTGCCCGGCCGAGGGCTCCAGGTCGCCACCCAGAATCTTCATCAGGGTGGACTTGCCGCAGCCGTTGGCACCGATCAGACCGTAACGGTTGCCGTTGCCGAACTTGGCAGAAACATTTTCAAACAGGGGCTTGGCCCCGAACTGCATGGTGAGATTGGCGGTGGAGATCAAGAAAAGAACCTGCAAACGTAAGGGCCGGGACAACGCCGGCGAAGAGAAACCGCGCATTGTACAGGTTTGCAAGGCAGACTGTGAGACCGCAGAAACACCGACAAAAAGCGCTTGCCTCTGGCGGCCGGTGCGGGCAGCATTCGTGTCAGACGTTTCCGTCCATACACCCGTCATCCAACTACAGGATATTGATCATGGCACAAGCAACTGCACGCCACATTCTGGTAGACAGCGAAGCCAAGTGTGAAGAACTGAAAAAAGCCATCGAAGGTGGCCAGGATTTTGCGGAAGTCGCGAAGCAGCATTCATCCTGCCCGTCCGGCCGCAATGGCGGCGACCTGGGTTCTTTCGGCCCGGGCCAGATGGTTCCCGAGTTTGACAAGGCCGTGTTCAGCAGTGATCTGAACACCGTGATCGGCCCCATCAAGACCCAGTTTGGCTACCATCTGCTGGAAGTGACTTCCCGCAGCTAAGGTTTGCCGGCCGCCTGTGCATCGCGCAGGCGGCACTGTTCCGGTTAAAACGTAAACGCCCTACTCCCCGCCGAAGTTCCCAAACGCCGCCAGCCGGGCTCCGATGCTTTCAACCGGCTCGATGACGGCTTGCTGAACACTGCTTGTGACTACCCGGGTGAAACTCCTGCCCGCCTCGCTTTCAAGAAAATCCAGATACAGGTTCATTTCCTGGTTACTGATGTCGCGATAGGTGAACAGATAGCCGTCGTAGACTTGCTGGCCCACCATGCCCCGCAAAGCCGGGCGCTGGCTTTCCAGCCGTTCGCGCATTTTTTCGTGGTGCACCGAATCCCGGCTCAGGGCTGCCATGGCGGTACCCAACCCGAGCTGAACGGCGATGGTCGTATCCACTGCACTCTCGGTGGCCCGTGACGCCGCATCGAAGCGGTCAAACAGCTTTTCCCGGGCCGTACCCTGGTAGCGTTTGTTCAGATCTTCCGCCCGGCTGCGAATCTCCGGCCAGGCTGCCGGTGCGGACGCGGCGATTTCCGCCTCGGCGATCTTGCCTGCCACCGGTGTCTGGTACCAGCCGTGCACCTCTTCCAGCTGCTCCGGTGTCAGGGCAGCTTCCAGGTTGGCGACAACCCTTTGCTCTATATCGGCTGCACGAAAACTGTTGCTGACCAGAAACCCGATGCTGTCTGCCACCATGGGCGGCACCTGGCCACTCTGTTTCAGGCCGTCCTGAATACCCCGGCTCATCATCTCCGGGTACTGGGCCACAATGTCATCTACCGGAGATGCTTCCAGAACCTCCCTGGCATCAGGCGCAGCCTGGGCCGTGCCCGCAAGCATAAAGCCGGTGATTAAAAGAGGTTTAACTAGTGTCCATCCAGAAACACGCATTTTCAGCCAGTTCAGCTCATTTCTGGAAATGGGGACTGAACTGAGTGCCTTCAATAAATTGGCGACAAGCTGAATATCGATCAACTTGACCATTATTTGATCAATCAGTCCAA
>NZ_JBSXOP010000078.1:0-19424 GCF_056859535.1 Marinobacter sp. L-46 | reverse complement strand
CGCATGCCGGATCCTCTTGGTTGTTGGCTGTTTTTGGTTCGCACTTTAAACATACCAGAGCCAAGAGGATTCTTTTACCCTTCCTCAGAAATATTACCTGAAAATCAGTTGTTTATTAGTTTCTGGATGGGCACTAACTAGAAAATAGCAATTCGTGCTATCCAGTTTTTCCTACATTACGAAGAAGGTTTCGTAGGTCTTAGAGAAAGCGATAAATTTGACAGTAAAATATTTGCTCAGGGGCTCAAGGAGCCGGGCGTAATTGCCAAAGTCATTGAGTCAAATTTCACATAACAATCGGCTGCTGTCGGACAGTCAAAAGCTCCAGCCAAAACGCGGCCTCCACTTTTGCCTGCCGCAGAGCCCGGCGTTAAATTTTTTGCCGCACCCTCGTAGACTATGTTGTAATACATTGTAGTAGCCAAACTCGAGGGTATAGTCATGAGCGTCACCACGGTTCGCCTTCAAGCAGAAGTTGAACAGCACCTGGAAGCAATTGCTGGCAGGTTGCACCGGAGCAAAGGTTGGGTAATTAACCAAGCATTATCGGAGTACATAGAAAAGCAGCAGCTGGAGCAAGAGCGCTGGAAACAGACCTTAGAAGCAATGGAGTCCGCTGCACAAGGCAAGGTTGTTGATGCCCGCGAGGTTCACAGCTGGCTTAATAGTTGGGGAACCGACAACGAGCAGGATGCACCGAGGTCAGGTAAGTGAAACTGGTTTACACGGACGAAGCCATTGAAGATTTACAGCGCCTCAGGGAGTTCATTGCAGTCCACAATCCATCGGCGGCAGCCCGGATCGCCACCGAACTGGTTGGCAAAATCGAATTGCTTCCTGATTTTCCCAAGATGGGCACACCAGTTGAAATGGCACCGGTGCCTGACTCTGTTCGAGATATGGTTTTCGGGAAATATGTCGTTCGATATTCGCTCCATCCCAGTGCCATCATCATTCTCCGGGTATGGCATGGCCTTGAAGGTGAGCGGTAGTAATTTAACCAGGCGCGTCACTCGGATGCCTTTGTCTCCGCTGCGCTGCGACAAAGCCACCGGTGCGCTTCAGCGTTAGCACCTCAGGTCCGACGGCTGTCGTTTACATCATCTGCAAGCCAAGCCTTGATCAGCGATTGATAAGGCATGTCCCGCTTGTTGGCTTCGATTTTGATCCGATCAAGCAGCGTTTCCGGCAACCGGAGTGAGATGGTCTTGGTTGAGGGTTTCAGCTTCGGGAAAGATGCCGGCTTGGCCTGGCTCCAGTCCAGATAATCGGTAGAATCGTGGGTTTCCCAGAATTCCCGTTCTTCTGCTTCAGTTTTGAACTCAGGCATCTTTTTTGGTTTGCTCATAAACGGCCCTCTCTTTTCGGTGCATGTCGCGAGCGGAAATCACCCGAATCAGTGTACCGTTCTGCCTTAGTGTGAACGTGATGTGGAGTAATCTCTCATCATCAGTTTCACCAAGGGCATGAAAACGGGCCTCGGTCTGGCTGTGTTTGGAGTCTTCCAGCACCAGAAGCGGCTCATTAAAGAAAATTTCTTCCGCTTCAGACTGGTTTACGCCGTGTTTCTCCGCATTCTTGCGGGAGTTACCTTCGTCCCAGTCAAAGCCAGTAACTTGTGCCCAATTGATCATGAACGTATATTATCAGCATATACGCAGGGGTCAACAAGTGCTAACCAAGGCAGGCACGGCGACACCCACTACATTGCGGCTTCGCCTCCATTCCGTAGCCGCGCATGCAGGCTGGCGTTATGTTTCTCTCAGGGCAGGCTCAAGCCCAAGGTGATCAACAAAAGGGATAAAGTCGCGATCCAGGAACAACAGGGGTAGCTCCTTCTCTATGCAAAATGTCGCGATGGCCACATCGGCAGTCTTTCTGATCGTGATGCCCTTTTTACGAAGCGCTCGATAATTGTCGGCACACTTGGCTGCCATATCTTTGCCAAACATTTCATACTGATCCAGCGTCATCAGGCTTTGTTTGGTCTGACGATATTGTTTGTCGTTGCGGATGCCTTGCAGGATTTCCAGAAATATGAGGTCCCCGATAGCGACAGATCCTTGGACTATCGAGGCATCCAACAGGTCAGTATGTGGGTTAGTGAATCCGTTGAAATAGTCAATCCAGACGCTGGTATCCACCAGTATCATCCGGCGCTCCGCATTTCATTCAGGTCGCCTTCCCACTTGACCTTGCCGCGCAGTTTTCGAATTTCCTGCTGCTTACTCAACTGGACCAGAAGTTTCAGGCCTTGCTCAACGGCCTCTTTCTTGGTTTCGCAGCCGGAAGCTTTGAGGGCTTCGGCCATCAACTGGTCGTCAATGACAATGTTCGTTCTCACGGTGCACCTATGTGTAGGGTTTTCGGTTTCTATACACAATCTAGCACTTCGGGGAAAACATAACAATCGGCTGCACAGCGACCAGTTTTGTGCTGCTCCGCGGCTCCCAACCGGCGCATGAGCCAAGGCGTGAAATCAGTAGTGATACCGGAGTTGGGCGATTAGCAAAGCGTCATCCGTGACTTTGTAAACTATTCGGTGTTCGTCGTTGATCCGGCGAGACCAGTAACCGGCGAGGCTGTGTTTGAGGGGCTCTGGTTTGCCAACACCTTCGAACGGTTCTCGCTTGGTCTCTTTTATCAGCTTGTTGATTCGGTTAAGAATCTTTTTGTCGGTTTTCTGCCAGTACAGATAGTCTTCCCAGGCGTTCTCGGAGAAGATGAGTTTCATTCAAGAAGTTCCTTTTCCTGACCACCGCCTTGCTCCAGCTCCGCAACGGATTCCAGCAAACGCCGTGCGTTTTTTGGTGCGCGCAGAAGATACGCCGTTTCTTGCAGCGCCTCGTAGTCCTCCAGAGAGATCATTACCACTGACGGCGACTTGCTCCGGGTGATGATTACAGGGGAATGGTCTTCACAGACCTGCTCCATGGTTTTTGCTAGATTGGTTCTGGCGGCGGTATAGCTAATGGCATCCATAAGACTACTCCTGTACAGAATGTTGAACATGGTCAGGATATCGTACGCCAAAGGATTTAACAATCGGCTGCAGAGCGCCGATGTTCCAGCGCCACTGGAACCCCTATGTTGTGCTCATCGTCGCTGGCTTGCTCAGCGCACTGTACTTCGGCCTGACCTCGACGGTCTGGGCGGTCACCGATTGCCCGGGCTCGTTCCGGAATGTGCCGGAAGAAGCTATCGCCCACGGTTATACCTTTGCCCAGGATCCGGTGAAGAACGGGCAGGAATACCTTTTTTATATTTATGCCTAGTGAATCCGGGGGTTACTGCCGCCATCAAACCGTCACCGGAACAACACATACTGGTTTTCCACAGGATTGAAACGGCGGGGCGAGGCCCCATATCTGGTTAGGCATCGGGATAACGCCGTACCGCTGCGGGCCGAGAGGCAGGGTTTTATCAGGATAGGCTCAGCCTATCCCCAGGTTGGAAATAATCAATTTTTACCGAATTGGCAAAAGCAGTATTCTTTGCACCGATTCTTAGCCATCAACCCAAACGATCAACAGGAGCTATTCTGAGATGGGTATTATTAACAGCGAAATCAAACCGTTCAACGCTACCGCATTCAAGCAGGGCGAGTTTGTAGAAATCTCCGAAGCAGACGTTAAAGGCAAGTGGGCCATCTTCTTCTTCTACCCGGCTGACTTCACCTTCGTTTGCCCGACCGAACTGGGCGACGTAGCTGACAAGTACGAAGAGCTGCAGAAGCTGGGCGTTGAAGTGTTCTCCGTGTCTACCGACACTCACTTCACCCACAAAGCATGGCACGATACTTCCGACACCATCGGCAAGATCCAGTACTACATGGTAGGCGACCAGACTGGCACCATCACCAACAACTTCGGTGTTATGCGTGAAGGCCAGGGCCTGGCAGACCGTGCTACTTTCCTGATCGATCCGGATGGCGTTATCCAGGCCATGGAAATCACTGCTGAAGGCATCGGCCGTGACGCAGACGACCTGCTGCGCAAGGTTAAAGCTGCCCAGTACGTTCGCAACCATCCTGGCGAAGTTTGCCCGGCCAAGTGGAAAGAAGGCGAAGAAACACTGGCTCCGTCTCTGGACCTGGTTGGCAAGATCTAAGTTTTTCTGCCACAGAAAAACTGACTGGAAAGAGGTCTGTCCGCAGGCCTCGATCCTCCGAAAACCCCGGCTCTGCCGGGGTTTTTGCGTTGTGGTGTCCGCAAAACCCGCAATCTTGCCACCGGTCATGCCCTGGGCTTCCGATATCGTCTACTGTTGAAGTGAAGCTTGGGGTATTCGAGCGGCTGTGGTGGCCGGGGTTCAGAGTGGGGATGGGTTAACGCGCATGCTATAGCTCTGCCCTATTAATCGTTTTGCATCAATTAATTTGAGCTTTGTATTGCAGGGCCGTATCGTACACACAACTTCTTTTAACGATTCACTTTGAATTCAGCCACTTGGCTACGACAGACATCAAGGAGACCCCCTAAATGTTGGATGCAAACATCAAGCAACAACTCCAGGCGTACATGGAAAAGCTGCAGCAGCCGATCGAGCTGGTGGCAGCCTATGACGACAGCAAGAAGTCCCAGGAGCTGAAAGAGCTGCTGGAAGAACTGGAGCCGATGTCCTCCAAGATCAGCCTGCGCACCGAAGAATCAACCGACGTGCGTCGCCCGTCTTTCGCGATCAACCGGATTGGTTCCGATGTTGGCGTACGTTTCGCCGGTATCCCCATGGGTCACGAGTTCACCTCACTGGTACTGGCGCTGCTGCAGGTAGGCGGTCACCCGTCCAAGGCGTCACAGGAGCTGATGGAGCAGATCCAGGAGCTGGACGGCGAGTTCGAGTTCGAAACCTACTTCTCCCTGTCCTGCCAGAACTGTCCGGACGTGGTACAGGCCCTGAACCTGATGAGTGTGTTGAACCCGAAGGTGAAGCACACCTCCATCGACGGAGCCCTGTTCCAGGACGAAGTTGAGCAGCGTGAAGTGATGGCGGTACCCAGTGTTTACCTGAACGGCCAGCCCTGGGGCCAGGGCCGCATGACGCTGGAAGAAATCGTAGCCAAGCTGGACACCAACTCCGCCGAGAAAGAGGCCGAGAAGCTGAACCAGAAAGACGACTTCGAAGTTCTGGTCATCGGTGGTGGCCCGGCTGGCGCTGCGGCGGCGATCTACGCGGCCCGTAAGGGAATCTCCACCGGTATTGCGGCCGAGCGTTTCGGTGGCCAGGTGAGCGATACCATGGGTATCGAGAACCTGATTTCCGTGCCTTACACCGAAGGCCCGAAGCTGGTCTCTGCCATGGAGCAGCACGTTAACGAATACGAAGTCGACATCATGAACATGCAGCGCGCCGAAAAGCTGATCCCGGCAGCGCAGCCGGGCGGCCTGCACGAAGTGAAGCTGGCCAATGGTGCTTCTTTGAAGTCCCGTACCCTCATTCTGTCCACCGGTGCCCGCTGGCGCCAGATGGGTGTGCCGGGTGAAGAAGAGTACCGTAACAAGGGCGTGGCCTACTGCCCGCACTGCGACGGCCCGCTGTTCAAAGGCAAGCGCGTGGCGGTAATCGGTGGCGGTAACTCCGGCGTGGAAGCTGCCATCGACCTGGCCGGTATTGTTGGCCACGTTACCCTGATCGAGTTTGGCGACCAGATGCGTGCAGACGAAGTGCTGCAGAAGAAACTGCGCAGCCTGGACAACGTGAAGATCATCACCTCTGGCCAGACCACCGAGGTGGTGGGCGAGAACGGCAAGGTAAGTGGCCTTAACTACACCGACCGCACCACCGGTGAAGCGCACCACATCGAGCTGGAAGGTATCTTCGTCCAGATCGGCCTGGTGCCGAACACCGAGTGGTTGAAGGGTGATATCGAGCTGAGCCAGCACGGCGAGATCATCGTCAACGACCGTAACGAAACATCCATTCCGGGTGTGTTCGCGGCCGGCGATGCCACCACGGTGCCCTACAAGCAGATCGTGATCTCTATGGGCGAAGGTGCCAAGGCTTCCCTGAGTGCCTTTGACTTCCTGATCCGCAACTCTGCGCAGTAAGTTTACGCAAGCCTGACAGCCTCGGGCTGACCCCTGAAACCGGTATCTGCGGGATGTGGATACCGGTTTTTTTATGGGCTTACGAGCCGCCCGCGATGTCCTGCTCCAGGCTACCGCTTACCGGGTCAGCCTCGCCCTGCGGGGTGAACAGGTGGCCGTAGGCCGCCTGCAGGCCTTCAAGAATAAAATCAAAGGGCACGTCGTCGAACACGCCGTGGTCGTTGATGTATTCCATATGGGCGTGGCCATCCTCGGTGAACTCCTGGAACACCGAGTCGTTCACGCCGTCGAACTCCAGCGGGTCTACCTTCATCATCTGGCACAGCTGCTGGTTGAATGCTGGCGTGGCCTTCACCCAGCGGCCGTTCAGGTACAGCTCGATAAACCCGTGCATGCGAAACACATCCGACTGCAGCCATTCAATCAGCTTGGGGCTGGACAGGTGGTTGCGTACATCGGCCAGGCCCAGGCGGCTGGGGATGCCCAGGGCCCGCGCGGCCGCGCCCAGAAGAACGGCTTTGGGGATGCAGTAGGTTTCGCCGGATTCCAGGGCATAGCTGGCGGACAGGGTGTGGGGCTCCGCCCGGAACACATAGGGGTTGTACTGGATGCCGTCGCGCACCGCCAGATACAGTGCCTTCATTTGCTCTACCGGGTCATCCGGAACACCGGCCAGCTGCTCCTGGAGCCAGGCGCTAACTGCGGGATGGTTGTAGTTGAAGAAGGGCGTGGCTTTCAGGTAGTTGTCCATGTCCGGATTCCAGGGTGTGCGCATGATTGAACGATGATGGCCTGATTAGCAAACTAAGGGCAATGGCATTTTGTACCAAAGGTATTGCTCGCAGGCACCACCAACTGCGTGGTTCAGCGCCGGCAAATATGGCAGTCTGGTGGTTTTGACGACGAGGGCGCGATGGCAGATCTGCTCGCAGGCATGACATTGGCACAACTGCTTGGCCAGCTGGCGGGTCTGGTGGCCCTGGCTTTCTGTATTGCCGGCTTTGCCAACAAGAATGACGACCGGCTGATGGTGCTGCTGATCTCTGCCAATGTCGCCTTCGCCCTGATGTTTGCCTTCTTCCAGAGCTGGACGGCAGCCGCCTTGACGGTGCTGGTCATCCTGCGCATCGCCCTGGCGCGCCGTTACCAGGGCAACTGGAAAATCATGGCCGGCATACTCACCGTCAATCTGCTGGTGGCCTGGGCCACCTGGAAAACCGCCACCGATGTATTCCCGCTGACCGCCGCCACCCTGGGCACCATGGGTATGTTCATGCTCCGGGGGATACCGCTTCGCATTGTGCTTGGCCTGGCCGCCCTGGCGTGGATGCTCAACAACATCGTGATCGGTTCGGTAGGCGGCATCCTGGCCGAGGGCATGGTGCTGGTTACCAACATCATTACCATTGTCCGGCTGTATCGGTTGCAGAAAAAGTACCCGGGGTTAAAGCCGTGAGACAAGCAGGTTCCGGCCGGACGTGTGCAGGTGGTTTGGCCCTGCATACGGCTTCACGGGGGTTGTCAGGCCAATTGAAGTAGCGGGCCGGCGGCGTAACGTGGGCGTTATTCAACAAGAAAGATAACGCCCGGGAGACATCCGCATGAACCAACAACACTACGATGTCCTGATCATCGGTGCCGGGGTATCCGGCATCGGCATGGCCTGCCATCTGAAACGGGAATGCCCCGGCAAGCGCTTTGCCATCCTGGAGCGCCGCCAGGCCATGGGCGGTACCTGGGACCTGTTCCGCTATCCCGGCATCCGTTCGGATTCTGACATGTTCACCTTCGGCTATAACTTCCGGCCCTGGACCGGCGGCAAAGTGCTGGCCGATGGCGCATCCATCAAGCGTTATGTGGCGGAAACCGCGAAGGAAAACGATGTCGAAAAGCACATCCGGTACAGCGTGGCGGTAAAGAACGCCGAATGGTCCAGCGCAGATAAGTGCTGGACAGTGACCGCCGAGAATGAGCAGACCGGCGACCAGGAAACCTACACCGCTAACTTCCTGGTGGGTTGTACCGGTTACTACAACTATGACCAGGGCTACAAACCGGATTTCCCCGGCGAGAGCGACTTCAAGGGCCAGGTTGTGCACCCCCAGCACTGGCCGGAAAACCTGGACTACACCGGCAAGAAAGTGGTGGTGATCGGCAGTGGCGCCACGGCCATTACCCTGGTGCCGACCATGGCGGAGAAAGCGGCCCATGTCACCATGCTGCAGCGCTCGCCTACCTATCTGATGCCGCTGCCATCAACAGACAAAGTGACCCTGGCCATGCAGAAAGTGCTGCCGGCCAGGACCGCCTACCGGCTGACCCGGGCCCGGAATATTTCCATTTCCCGGTTCCTGTTCGAGCGCTCCCGCAAGAGCCCGAAAGCCATGCGCCGCCTGTTCCTGTCGATCATCAAGCGCCAGCTGAATGGCAAGGCTGACATGCGCCACTTCAGCCCGGACTACAACCCCTGGGACCAGCGCCTGTGCGTGGTGAAAGACGGCGACTTGTTCGAGGCCATCAAGGCCGGCACCGCGTCGATCAAAACCGATCATATCGAGCGCTTTACCAAAACCGGTATTCGCCTGAAATCCGGCGAGGAACTGGAAGCCGACATCATCGTTCCGGCCACCGGCCTGGATATCCAGATGCTGGGTGGCATCAAACCCCGGGTTGATGGCCGGGAGGTGGTGTTGAAAGACAAGGTGATCTACAAGAACGTGATGCTGGAAGGCATGCCCAATGCCGGCATGATCTTCGGCTACACCAACATTTCCTGGACCCTGAAAGCGGATATCGCCAGCGAGTACCTGTGCCGGCTGATCAACCATATGGGTCGCAAGGGTTATGAGGTGGCGGTGCCACGGGATACCGAGAACAGTGGCGGTGATGAAACCATTCTGGGCTCTCTGGGCGCCGGCTACATCAAACGAGCCGAAGACCGGCTGCCCCGCCAGGGCACTCATGGCCCCTGGAAGGCCTCGCAGGATTACCTCACCGATGTGAAGATTCTGCGCTTCGAGCCCATCGAAGATGGCTACCTGGAATTCGACGGCCAGCGCAGCCTGGCCGGCCAACCGCAGAGTGCCGGTTTCCTGCGGCCCCTGCGCTCGGCCCTGTTCGGCTCCTGAGTTACTGGAACGCTGGCCGGATAATGTCCCGGTAGTTGCGGATACGCTGCACGTAGTGCACCGGTTCGTAACCCCGGGCGTAGCCATAGCGGGTGCTGGGGTAGTAGCGTTTGTCGGCTTTCAGGGGCAGTACCTTTTCCATGTCGTCCCAGGAATCCGGGTTCTTGCCCAGGTCCCGGGCCAGTTGCCGGGCATCCAGCAGGTGGCCGCGGCCGATGTTGTAGCTGGCCAGGGCCAGGAAGGTGCGGTCCGGCTCCGGGATGGTTTCCGGCAGGCGGCGATGGCGGTCGGCCAGGTAGCGGGCACCGCCGTCAATGGAAGCAATTGGGTCCAGCCGGTTGGTTACCCCCAGGGATTTTGCGGTGTTCAAAGTCAGCATCATCATCCCCCGCACGCCGGTGGGCGACCTGGCTTTCGGGTTCCAGTGGGATTCCTGGTAGGAAAGCGCTGCCAGCAGGTCGGCCGGTATGCCGGTTTTCTGCTCGGCCGCCCGGAACAGGTCGATGTAGTTCGGCAGCCGGTCTTCAATCCGCCGGTTCAGGGCCCGCAAGTCGACAAAGTCGAAGTCGCCGATGTAGGCGTAGTAGAGGTTTTCCATCCGGCCCAGGGCTTCGTCACCTTCCTTGCTGTTCATCCACTCTCGGGTGTCTGCTGCCAGCTCGTCTGAGCCGGCCGGCAGGTACCAGCCCAGATTGCGCCCTTCAGTCAGGTTCATGGCCACTTCCAGGTGCGGGAAGTGCCGGCGCATCACCTGCACAATGTTGGAGTCTGCCACGGTGCAGCCCACATTCCTGTCTGCCACTTCGGCCAGGATCACTTCGGTGGTGCGCTCGCTGTCTTCCCGGAACTCAATTTCCGGATGCTGTCCGGCCAGTTCGTTCAGTGTGTCCACATAGCTGGAGTCGGCGGTGACCGCAATATCGATTCCCTGAATGTCTTCAGGTTTGCGGGGCAGGGGGCGATCGTCACGGTGGCAGACCAGTTGCTCGGTGATCTCGGTGTGGGCCGGCCCCGGAGTGAACAGCTCGTTGCGGCTGTGCAGGTGGGTCAGGCCGGAGGCTGCCAGGTGGGTAGTGCCGGCTTCCAGGGCGGCGAGCACATCGGCGGTGGAGTCCAGCATGGTCCACTCCACCTCCCAGCCACGAGCCTGGGCGTAGTCGGAGACCAGGGCGTACTCCGGGCCGACAGGGTTCTCGTGTCGGTCAAGGTAGTAGGTGGTCGAGCCGTTTCGGGTGGCGACTTTCAGAATACCGGTTTCCGAGGGCGGCTTGAGCCCGGTGCTTTGGGCGGACGTTTCCTGCTGCTCGCTGCACCCGCCCACCATCATTAAAACGGCGGACAGGCCGAGGGTGAATTTCCATCCGGACTGCATGATGGATCATCCTTTTTTCTTATGTCGTGAATTTATATAGACCTTACTCTCCGTTAAAACTACGCACCGATCAACCCTGTGGATTTCCTCCCCGGCATAGCTCAGGGCTGTGTTATCACAAATGCTGATAGGCAAGGGCCCTTAGCATCCTTACGATAACGGCTTCCTGTTGTTCGAATAAGGACACCACCTTGCCTATCGGATTACGTTCGGCCTTTGCCTACCTTGCCCTGACTGCGGCCGTGCTTTCGCTGCTGCCCGGTATGCCGTTGCTGGGTGCGGCGGCGGCTGGTATGGCGATACTTCTGGGTTGGCAGGACATGCGTAACGTGCCCCGTGCGGTGTTTGTGGTGGCCCTGGCCATGCTGATCTTTGCCCTGGGCTACGACCCGGCGCTGATCGTAACCGCCGTCGGCAACATGACCCGCCTGGCGGGCCTGATGCTGGCGGTGATGCTGTTGTCGAACGTGCTGGCCCGCACACAGGACCTGCAACAGATTTCTTCCAGCCTGTTTGGTGGCAAGCCGCTGACCCGTTATCTGAGCCTGGCCTTCGGTACCGCGCTGGTATCCATTCCCCTGAACTTTGGTTCGGTCGCTGTGGTGGGCAGCCTGGTGGGGGAGCGTATCCGTCGCAATGGCGATTCCGAATCTACCCGCAATGCCACACGGGCTGTTTTGCGGGGGTTCGGCGTGGCACCTTCGTTCTCGCCCCTGTCTATCTCGGTGGTGCTCACCCTGACTTTGTTGCCCCAGGTGAGCCTGTTGTCACTGTTGTCGCTGGCCGTGCCGTTTTCTGTGCTGATGCTGCTGGCGGGATTACGCTGGCGTGAACCGGAACCGTTGGAAAACACCGAGCAGGGCGGTACTGGTGCCGGCGCGGGCAGTTGGCTGCGATTTGGTGGCCTGATTCTGGCGGTGTGTGTGGGTGTACTCTGGCTCAGCCATCAGTTCGGGCTGAGCTATGCCCATGCGGTGGCTCTGAGCTGCCTGGGGGCGGTGCTGTTGTACCGGGTTCTGGGATGGCTGCGAGGGCAAAATCCGCCCATGACCAGCATGGCCAATGTCAGCAACGAACTGGCCATTGTGGGTGGTTCGGCCTTTATCGGGGCGGTGCTCAGCGGCGTGGTACTGGGCCAGATCAGTGGTCAGCCGGAATTGCCGGTGTGGCTCTGGGCCCTGCTGGCCGCCGGTGTGCCCTGGGTGTTCTTTGCCGCCGGTCTGGCGGGTATGAACCCGATTATCATTGCCACCCTGATGGGCGGTATTCTGGGTTCCCTGTGGCCAACCGCGGCCCAGCTGGGCCTGGCGATTGCCATGGTTACCGGCTGGGGTATTACTGCCTTCGGCACACCCTTTGCGGCCAACGCCCTGATCATGGAACGGCTGACCGGTTACCGGGCCCGGGATGCCTCCTTCCGCTGGAGCCTGCCGCTGTCTCTGTGGGGTTTGGGCGCGGCCAGCCTGCTGGGCTTCAGCCTGACGTTCTGGCTGGCCTGACGCAGGGTTCCGTCAAGGCTTGGAGCCCATCATCCGTTCCAGCGCCTGCGGGTTAGGCAGGCCCTGAACCATTTTCACATTGCCTTCACCATCCTTGTACAGGGTGCTGGGGGTGGCTTGCAGGCCCAGTTGCTGCATCAGGCGGTTGTTGGCCTTCACGTCCATATGGGCGGCGCTGACTTTCTTGCGGTCGACCTCTATGCCACCCTGCTCGTAGTTGCCCTGATGCTCATGCAATGCAGCTTCCGGGTTGTCGCTGCCAAGAATGGTGGCGGCCTTGGTCAGGCTGTCTTCCCGAAGAATACCCACCATAATGTGCCGTAGCTGCACCTTGCCGGCATCAATCCATGCCGCTGCCTGCTGGCGGAACCGGTGGCAGTAGGGGCAATTGGGGTCGGTGAAGGTATAAATCACGGTCTCGGCGTCTTCGGCGCCGTCACGCACCCAGTTGCTGCTTTCCAGCCGGGGCCAGGCTTCGGCGAATTTCGGGCCGGTCACCAGCTCTTCGATGCTGGCAGCACTGAGGTTGGTGCCTTTATCGTCCAGCAGCGTACCCACAATTACATGGTCGCCATCCGGGGTCAGGTAAAACGCCAGGGAGCGCCCCTGCATCTCGCCGACGTAGCCAGTCATGCCGCCCGGCGCTTCGAAGCTTTCCAGGACGGTAACGCCCTGTTGCTCCAGCGACTGGATTGCGGGTGGGTAGTCCTGGGCTTGTGCCGCCATGGCAAACAGGGCAGACGATAAAACGGTGCCCTTGATCAGGCGTTGGGCAAGGGGAGTGCTCATCGGGATGTTAACTCCTTGGATGGGGATGAGTTCAGGAAGCTGGCATCGAAGCGTTCGAGGCTCCGGGCCAGGCTGGCGCGGGACAATTCGCCCATATGGGTATCTACAAGGTGGCCCTGGGCGTTGTAGAACAGGGTGGTTGGCAAGCCGTGGCTGCCGACTACCCGGCCAAAACGGTTCTGCCTGTCGCTGAGTACGTGGCTCAGGTTCAGGTTCTGTTCCATCAGGAACTTGCGGATGGTTTCCGGGTGCTCGCCCTGGTTGGCGAAGACAAAGTTCACGTTCGGATAACGCTGCTGGGCTTCTTCCAGCACCGGCATCTCGCGGATGCAGGGCGGGCACCAGGTGGCCCAGAGATTCACCACCGTGGGCTTGTCACCGCCCAGGCTGGCCAGGTCTACCGGGCGCTCGTTCAGGTCGGTCAGGGCGACTTCGGGCAGGCCCTGGGTTTGCTGGTTCATCAGGGCGATCAGGCCACTGATGCCGCCCCAGGTAATCAGCCCGGCGGCAACGGCGGAGCCCAGTGCCCGGCGCATGGCGGCCCGTTTCCACATCAGGTAGCCGGTGAACGCCAGGGCAACAACCAGGCCGGTCACCATATCGAAACCGCCGTCGCGGATGTCGATCATGCCCAGCCAGTCGCCCTGATACTCGCCAAAATACCGCACCACAAAGCCGATACGGGCACTGACCATGGCGACCAGGAAGATATCGGCCAGGGTGCCGGCTACCGGGGTTTTTTCTTTACGGCCGGTCAGGGTGCCTACAATCAGGGCGACCACAAAGGCCAGCACCAGAAGCAGGTGCCCGATGGACAGGCTGAGGGGGCCAACGCCTACGCTGAGCATGGAATCTCCGGAATCCTGTGGGTTTTTATTGGCATACGGCGGCTAGTGACCGGAGACATTCATGGGAGTTCCATGTTTTTGCATAATTGAAAGCCTGCTAATAAAAACCACCTATAGCTATTTGCCGGGTGCTCTGTTACCGTGCCTGCATCCTGCCTCTAGGGATTCCGCAGTTTCCGGCCAACGGCCGCTTTGCGAACCATCCATACGACCTGTCAGAGGACGTCACCCCGAACCCGGCGCGTGACCGTAGTCGTCTTTTATTCCATGAATGTTCATGGCATCTGCCCGCATTCGCCGTATCCGGTGTTCGTGGAGGCAGAATCAATCAAGAGTACACCTTATATGAGTTTTTCTTCCCTCGGTTTGTCCGAGCAGCTGGTCCGTGCCACCGCCGATCAGGGTTATGAAACCCCGTCTCCCATTCAGCTGCAGGCAATCCCTGCTGTTTTGTCTGGCAAGGACGTAATGGCCGCGGCCCAGACCGGCACAGGTAAAACCGCTGGTTTTACCCTGCCTTTGTTGCAGCGCCTGGCGGAAAACCCCCGCACCGGCAAAGGCCCCCGCGCCCTGATTCTCACACCCACCCGTGAACTGGCCGCGCAGGTACACGACAGCGTGAACCTTTACAGCAAATACGTTCCCACCAAGGCCGCCGTGGTTTTCGGTGGTGTAAAGATCAACCCGCAGATGATGAAGCTGCGCAAGGGCCTGGACGTACTGGTGGCAACACCTGGCCGTTTGATGGACCTGTATCAGCAGAACGCTGTGCGCTTCAACGAAGTGGAAATCCTGGTACTGGACGAAGCCGACCGCATGCTGGATATGGGCTTTATCCGCGACATCCGCAAGATCCTTGCGTTGCTGCCGGCCAAGCGCCAGAACCTGCTGTTCTCTGCCACCTTCTCCAACGAAATCCGCACCCTGGCCCAGGGCCTGCTGGATAACCCGGTACAGGTGGAAGTGGCGGCCCGTAACACCACCGCCGAGAAGGTGAAGCAGTCGGTTTACCCGGTAGACCAGAGCCAGAAGACCGCGCTGCTGAGCAAGCTGGTGCGTGACAACGCCTGGGACCAGGTGCTGGTATTCACCCGCACCAAGCACGGCGCCAACCGCCTGACCCAGAAGCTGGAAAAGGACGGCATCACCGCCGCCGCCATTCACGGCAACAAGTCACAGGGTGCCCGTACCCGTGCGCTGGCGGATTTTAAGGCCGGTGAAGTACGCGTGCTGGTTGCCACCGACATCGCCGCCCGTGGTCTGGACATCAAACAGCTGCCGCAGGTGGTGAACTTTGAACTGCCGAACGTGCCGGAAGATTACGTGCACCGCATCGGCCGTACCGGCCGCGCCGGCGAAAGTGGCCATGCGTTGTCGCTGGTAAGTGCCGATGAAGGCAAACTGCTGGCGGGTATCGAAAAGCTGATCAAGAAGCAGCTTCCGCGCAAGGAAGTGGAAGGCTTCGAGCCGAAGAACAACCTGCCGCTGAAGCCCAAAGCCAAGGCCGACCCGAGCAAGGCCCGCAGCCGTCGCCCGCAAGGTGGCGCTGGCAAGAGTTTTGGCCCGAAACCGGCTGGCCGTAGTGGTGGCCGCGGACGTGGTGCTCAGGGCGAAGGACAAGGCCGTGGCCAGGGGCAGGGCAGAACTGGCCGCCCGGCCCAGCGCCAGAGCGCGTGATAACCCGGTTCTCCAGGCATAAAAAAGCGGGGCTGCAACACAGCCCCGCACAGGAGAACGCACCATCCGGCAGCCACAGACCAGGGACTGCCGGGGGTACGTGGATCAGAACTTGTAGGTGAAACCTACCATGTAGACCATTGGGTCGATTTCTACTTCGAATTTGTCGGTTTTGGTTACGCCGTCTGCCAGAGTCACTTGTGCATCGGTATTAATGTCGGCCCACCAGACTGCGGCGTTCAAGCCGAACTGCTCGCTCAGCATGTAGTCCACCCCGAACTCTACTGCGACACCCACGCTGTCATCCAGATCCAGTTCACCCAGAACAGTCTTCTCTTCGAAGAAAGTCGTGTAGTTAACACCTACGCCCGCATAGGGCTGTACAGCAGATGAACTCTTCATCGGGTAGTACTGCAGGGTAATAGTTGGTGGCAGTTGCTTGGTCTCACCAATGTCACCCAAGGCTGCAATGTCGCCAGCGCCACTGATGTTGTGCTTGAATGGCGTTGCCGCAAGCACACCCAAGCCAAGGTTACTTGTGAACATGTAGGTGCCACGAAGACCCAACTGTGTGTTGGAGTCTACTGCAACACGGGCGTCCGCACCGAGGGCCGCCACAGAGCCTACAGTAATGACTTCGCTGGAATCATCCGGCGCCACGTGCACCGCACCTGCGCGAACAATGAAATCGCCGGCTTCAAAGGCCTGAGCAGCCGGAGCAACAGCCATCACGGCCGCGGCCAGAACACCGAGTTTGAAAGTACGAGACATAGCCATTTCCTCACTTATTAAAAGTCAATGGAGTGAGGGTAATCGCTGGGGAAAGGGAAAGCTTGATTTAAGACAATTAAGGGCGCCACCCCGGCAGGCTTCGGCGGCACGGTTGACCCAACTCAAAAAAACGGGGGTACTTCGGGCCCTGCGTATAGTCAGCCCTGGTTGCTGGCCTTCTCCAGGTCTTCCACCACCAACACATCCCGGATACTCAGAGGCTCGCCCTCGGCGTTCTGCACCGTGACCGCCTTTATCGGCTGACCGGTTTCCCGGTCACGAAGGTCCAGCGGCTGGCCGTCTGGCGCCGGGTTCCACTTGTCACCCCACTGGCGCAGGGCCACCACCACCGGGAACAGGTCCCGGCCTTTTTCGGTCAGGCGGTATTCAAAGCGGGAGCCATGCTCGCCCACATCTTCCTTGCGCAGCACTTCGTTGTCGACCAGCCGTGCCAGGCGGTCGCACAGGATGTTCTTGGCGATGCCCAGCTGCTGCTGGAAGTCGACAAACCGTCGCGTGCCGTACATTGCATGCAGCACAATCAGCAGGGACCACCAGTCGCCCACTTCATTGAGGGCGCGGGCGACGGAGCAACTGGAATCATCAAAACGTTTTCTGGCCATGTAAGGGAGTGTACCCAATAGGGTTGCATTTTGAAACCGGATTGAATAGGGTTGCTTTACGAAACCAAATTAATGAGGTTGCACATCACATGAGTATGAATCTTGGTCCTTTGTTTGAGCCGTTTGAACTTCACAACCTCAAGCTGCGCAATCGCGTAGCCATGGCTCCGATGACCCGCAATTTCTCACCCAACGGCGTACCGGGTCAGGATGTGGTCGATTACTATCGTCGCCGTGCCGAAGCCGGCGTCGGCCTGATCATCACCGAAGGCACGGTAGTGAATCACGCCGCTGCCAACGGTTACCCGAACGTGCCGGCCTTCTATGGTGACGAAGCCCTGGCGGGCTGGAAGCAGGTGGTTGATGCCGTGCACGAAGCCGGCGGCGCCATCTTCCCGCAGCTGTGGCACGTGGGCGCGGTGCGCAAAGAAGGTATCGAGCCGGATCCGTCTGTTCCCGGTTACAGCCCTTCAGGCCTGTTTGCCCCGGGCAAGCCCAACGGCAAGGCGATGAGCAAGGAAGACATCCAGGATGTGATCAAAGCCTTCGGTGATGCCGCCCAGGATGCCAAGGCCCTTGGCTTTGACGGCGTGGAAATCCATGGTGCCCACGGCTACCTGCTGGACCAGTTCCTGTGGGAGGGCACCAACCAACGCGACGACGAATACGGCGGCAGCATGGAAAACCGCCTGCGCTTTGTGGTGGAAATCGTCGAAGAAGTCCGCCATCGCGTTGGCCCGGATTACCCGATCATGCTGCGTTTCTCCCAGTGGAAGCAGCAAGCCTATGAAGCGAAACTGGTTGATAGCCCGGAACAACTGGAACAGTTCCTGAAGCCGCTGGTGGATGCCGGTGTGGACATCTTCCACGCCTCCACCCGCCGCTTCTGGGAACCGGAATTTGAAGGTTCCAACCTGAACCTGGCCGGCTGGACCCAGAAACTCACCGGCAAACCGACCATGTCGGTTGGCAGTGTGGGCCTGACCGAAGACTTCATCAGCGGCACCTTCGCCAGCAAGAAAGAAGCCGTGGAACAGTCCGGCATCGACGAGCTGGTTGAGCGCATGACCAACCATGAATTCGAACTGATCGCGGTCGGCCGCGCCCTGCTGCAAGACCCGGAATGGCTGGTGAAAGTGAAAGAAGGCCGATTGAACGAAGTGGAAGCCTTCGCCAAGAAATCCCTGGCAAAACTCTACTGATCGAACCTACCCCTTCGATCGTGCCTGCCGCGCGCCCTCGGGCCCGCGGCTTTTTTGTGTCTGAAATCTGTCCGGTTCGTAATCGCAGCAATCGCCAGAAACGCTATGCTGTAGGCAGATTGTTGCTATTCACCAGACAAGGAGTTGGATATGGCTTTGATGCGTCATCTTAAACTGGCTGGGCTGGCTGCGGTATTGATCACCCTGGTGGGTTGCGCCAGCGTAGGCCGGGATTTTGCGACTCATAATGTCGACCAGATAACCATCGGTGAGACGACCCGCGCGGAGATTCAGGAGATGTTCGGTGAGCCCTGGCGCACCGGTATTGAAGACGGCAAACGCACCTGGACTTACGGCAAGTATCGCTGGTCCGCCTTTGGTGACGATGAAACCACGGATCTGGTGGTCCGTTTCAATAATGACGGCACGGTATCCTCTTACGTGTACAACACCACTGAATAAAAGCTTCCGGGCGCCGGCCTGACCTCAGTCAGAGGCCGGCGCCTGTTTCAGTGCCAGAATCTGCCCGGAATCCAGTTCCTCGATTAATGCCCCCCGGAACTGCCGGTTGATGAACCGCTCTGTTTCTACCTGAATCCGCTCCCGCTGCTCGGGCTTCTCGATATAGTCCATGGCCCGGAACAGGATGTAGCGGATGGTCATGTTGGAAATCTCCTGTACCATCACCTCATCGACGCCGGGCACCAGCCCGCGCTCCAGAATATCCTCGGCCATTTCCCGGGCGCTGGCGTCCAGTTGTGCCTCCAGGGCTCGGCGTAACACGGGCGACGGGCCGTGCAATTCCCTGACCGCCACCGTGGTTGCTGCCGGGTTGGCCAGGAAGTAGTGGTACACAAAGGTGACGGTGTCGTGGGAGGCCTGCTCCGAGGAATCCGCCATCTGACGCAACTGCCGCACGCCGGCTTTCATGTCCTCGGCGATATACCCCAGCACCTGCAGCCCGAATTCATCCAGGCTTTTGAAGTGCCGGTAAAACGTATTCGGATTCAACCCGGCCTCACGAGCCAGCTCCCGCAGCCCCAACGACGTCAGGCTCCGCGTTTCGGTAATCAACCGCAGAGCGGCCTGAACCAGTTTCAGTTTTCCGCCGGCCAGTGTGTCCATTTAAGCCTCATATTCTGGAGTTGGGCCGGGCGGTGGGCCTTGTTCACAGACACGCTACGAGCACATCCCTGTGCGCTTGTTTCAGGCCGTCCCTGGCCTTCAACAGTCTGTGAACAAGACCCACCGCCCGGCCGTTCTAACAGTGAGTATGCATGCCTTCTCAGATTCAGCATTTGGGAGACGGCCGCCACAGAAGCTTAACGGTTGGTTTGGGGGGAGGCTGTCCAAAAACCGCTCCTTGCGGCACCCCTACGGGGTCCGGCCCGCAATCACAGATTGCGGTCGCTCAGCTGTCGCATGAAGCTTCGCTTCATCAGCGCTCGGCTGAGCCCATGTGGCGCTT